>JBBUCR010000039.1:0-9548 GCA_038057695.1 Patescibacteria group bacterium
TGCCTCTTCAGAGAGAGAGCAAAAAACATACCGGTACCGGCATCCGTGTGACGATACGTTATCAATTCACCCCCGTGCAACTCATCACGCTTCTTCGGAAACACGGGCTTGAGGCGGTTGAGGTATTTCCAATTCACATTCACGGAGCACCTCCTGCCTTTAAAGCAGCGTATCCGGAAGTACATGGGCGTATATCAAACTTACTGCAAACCTACGCCGAAGGAAATATGCATTTGGTACCGCAAGCCTCTTCATTTATGATTCATGCAAAAAAGAAATAACGTCGCGTCACAAATAACCATAGTCATGTATCACTATGTTCGGGATATGGCAACGACGCGTTATCCGGACATCAAGGCTCTTCCACTTGAGGCATTTAAAGGTCAGATTGCGTTCATACTTAAACACTTTCGGGTTGTCACAATGGAAGAGCTTCTTCACGCGGTAACTGAGTCAAAGAAACTCCCTGAAAATGCGCTCCTCCTCACGTTTGATGATGGATACAAAGACCATTTTGAATTTGTTTTCCCCATATTGGATAGCGCGGGTATTCAGGGGAGTTTTTTTATCCCGGTAGAGGCGGTTAAGGAGCACCACGTACTCGATGTCAACAAGATACATTTTGTGCTGGCGTCCGTTCCCGACAAACGTGACATTCTCGAAGAGATTCGCGCACTTATGAACCGGCATCGAGCGGAGTACGGGCTTGAATCCGAAGCCCACTACATTCGTCTGCTTGCCGCGGAGGAATGCCGTTACGACACGAAAGAAGTTGTTTTTATCAAGCGGATGCTCCAAAGAGAACTTCCGGAAGCATTCAGAGTATTTGCTACGGATTTTCTTTTCAAGAAATATATCACCGAGAATGAATCGTTATTTGCGAGAAACCTGTATCTGAGTACTGAAGAACTGAAGCAAATGAAAAAAGACGGCATGTACATCGGAAGTCATGGCTACAACCATCACTGGTTAAATACTCTTTCTCGGGAGCGACAGAAGGAAGAGATAACACACTCTCTCGATTTCTTGCAGAAACTAGGATGCAGTCCGGAACCGTTTGCTTTTTGCTATCCCTACGGTGCGTACAACGATTCGCTTCTTGACGTACTTGCCGAGGCCGGATGCCGTGTCTCGGTGACGACTCGCGTCGGCGTCGCTGACATATCAAAAGATAATCCACTCCTGCTTCCTCGGCTCGATACCAATGATGTGCCTAAAAAAGAGGAGGCGCTCCCTAACAAATGGACTCCAAAAACAGTTATGGTGTAACGTACATGAAGACCACAGCACATCACGCAATCAAAATCGGCTGGAAGACGGTTGGCCTTGGTCAGCCGGTTTTTATCATTGCCGAAGCAGGAGTGAATCATAACGGCAACCTTGCGTTTGCCAAGAAACTCGTAGACGCGGCTAAAGACGCTGGAGCGGACGCCGTGAAGTTTCAGACTTTTAACCCCGACACGCTCGTTATCAAAAATGCAGAGAAAGCGGAGTATCAGGAGGGGAATGAAAGAAATCCCTCCCGCCTAAGAAGGCGAGTGCTCCCTTTTGAAAAGGGAGAATTAAAGACCGAATCGCAATATGAAATGCTGAAGCGATTAATGCTCCCGCGCGAGTACCACTCCGAACTCAAGAAGTACGCGGAGAAAAAAGGAATTATCTTTCTGTCCACGCCGTTCTCGCTTTCCGACGCGGAGTTTCTCCGTGAGCTCGGCGTTCCTGGGCTCAAAATCGGTTCAAGCGATACGGACAATATTCCGTTCTTGCGTACCGTTGCCTCGTGGAAACTCCCGCTTATTCTTTCAACCGGTATGTCCGACCTTCCGCTTGTACGTGCGGCGGTGGAAGCGATACGACAAGCTGGTAACGAAAAGCTCATTGTGCTTCACTGCACGACGAACTACCCCGCGCCGATTCGGGAAGTGAACCTTCGCGCCATGCAAACGTTCGCGCTCGAACTTGATGTCCTTGTCGGTTTCTCTGACCACACGACAAGCATCATTGCTCCTGTACTCTCTGTTGCACTCGGCGCATGTGTGATTGAGAAACACTTGACGCTTGATAAAACTATGGCAGGGCCAGACCACGGGACATCACTTAATCCGCACGAGTTTACGGAAATGGTGCGTGCGGTCCGTGATGCCGAGTACGCGCTCGGAACGGGAGAGAAAACTATCTTTGGAAGCGAAAAAGAAATAGCGAAAGTCGCCCGCAAAAGTCTTGTTACTTCCCACGCGGTCAAAAAGGGAGATGTGTTTACCGCAAAAAATCTCACCACAAAACGTCCTGGGATGGGCCTTTCTCCCGCACTCTACGATAGCATTGCAGGCACCAAGGCTACCAGCGATATTCCGGCAGACACGCTCATAACCAAAAACGACTATGCAGCGTAAAAAAATCGCATACATCTCGGGCACACGGGCTGACTTCGGCCTTATGACGCCGGTGCTGAAAGCGATTGAGCAGTCGCCTAAGCTTTCGCTTTCGGTCTACGCGACGGGAATGCACCTTATGCCGGAATTCGGTGGAACCGTCAGAGAGGTTGAAAAGCTTTTTCCGAAAGCGCGGAAGATAGAAGCGGTTTTTGAAGGTGATGATCCAAGAAGCATGGCCACATTTACAAACCGCTTTCTTTCGGGAGTTTTTGATGTGTTTAATGCCGATAAACCTGATTTTGTGTTGACGCTGGGAGATCGCCGAGAGATGCTTGATGTCGCCACCGCCTGTCTTTCGTGGACAATTCCTACGGGACACATTCATGGTGGCGAAAAGACGGGTACCGTTGATGAGGTTGCCCGTCATGCCATTACAAAACTTTCACATATGCATTTTCCGGCCACAAGAGAATCAGCCGAGCGTCTCAAAAGATTAGGCGAGGAAGAATGGCGAATTCATGTCGTTGGTGCCCCAGCGCTTGATGTAATCTTGCATTCAGAACTTCCTTCTAAAGAAGCAGTAAAGCAGTATACAGCTATCAACACCGGGGAGTTTATTTTGGTGACTCAACATCCGACAAGTGAGAATTGGGAGCGTGCAGGAATAGAAATGCGAGAAACGCTTGAAGCCGTCAAGTCTTTTAACATGCCTATTGTGGTAATCTATCCTAATGCAGATAGGGGAAGCGGGGATATCATCGCCGAGATAGAAAGAGAACGGAATAATCCTTTGTTCCGTGTGTTTCGGAGCATTCCATACGAAATGTTTTTAGCGATTGAGCGCGACGCGGCCGTGTGGGTGGGTAATTCAAGTGCGGCGCTTATAGAATCCGCCTCTTTTAGAACGCCCATAGTGAACGTCGGTTCTCGTCAAAAGGGTCGTGAGCGCGGGAGTAATGTAATTGATGCAGGACACAATCAGAAAGAGATTACCTCCGCCATTTTGATGTCACTACATGACGTCACCTATCGAGGGAGTCTAAAGGGTGTTCTCAATCCTTATGGTAATGGAACGGCGTCGCAGAAAATAGTGAAGGTTCTTGAAAATCTTGAACCATCAGAAAAATTACTCGCGAAACAGATTACCTACTAACCGAGTTGTAGTAGTGCCCTATGGCAAACACACGATTCACCAGCTGGAAAAAGCCGATTATCAAGCACGGGAAACCGACCAAATGGAATTGGCTGGTTTTGTATCCGGAAGGACTCACGCTTGGCGAACACACCGATATCGGGGCATACACGCTCCTTGTCGCCAAACACGGCATAGAGATTGAAGATGATGTCCAGATCGGTTCACACTGTTCCATCTATTCATACTCGACCATAGACAATAAGCAGGGCAAAGTGGTACTCAAGAAAAACTGCCACATCGGCACGCATAGCTCGATTATGCCGGGGGTAACGGTGGGAGAAAATGCGACCGTCGGCGCGCATAGTTTCGTGACGAAAGATGTTCCAGCGGGAGTGACCGTCTTCGGCGTTCCCGCGAAACCACGACCATGAAAAAATATCCGAGTGCGAAACCAAGCATTACGAATGCGGAGAAGAAGTATGTCCTGGAGGTTCTGGATTCCGGTGTACTTAGCATGGGAGAAAAACAGGAAAAGTTCGAAAAGAAATTCGCCGCGACGATAGGCGTCAAATACGCGGCCGCGGTTTCTTCAGGCACGGCTGGATTGCACCTGTCGCTCATTGCCGCGGGTATCGGAAAAGGAGATGAAGTAATCACAACTCCATTCTCTTTTGTTGCTTCGGCGAATGCGATACTCTATGTGGGAGCAGAGCCTGTGTTCGTGGATATTGAGGATACGGCGTTCAATATTGACCCGTCAAAAATTGAGGCCGCGATAACCAAGCGGACCAGGGCCATTCTTGTGGTGCATATCTTCGGCCAGTCCGCGGATATGGGTCCCATACTACGCATCGCTAAAAAGCATAGCCTTAAAATAATTGAGGACGCGTGCGAAAGCGTCGGCGCCACATATCGGAAAAATCACGTTGGAACTTTCGGAGAATCGGCCGTGTTTGCGTTCTATCCGAACAAACAGATGACGACCGGAGAGGGTGGAATGGTTACGACCAATTCGAGGAGAGTATACGAGCTTATAAAGAGCTTGCGTAATCAGGGTAGAGCTGCATCAAGGGTATGGCTAGACCACGAACGACTGGGGTATAATTATCGCCTTGATGAGCTATCCTGTGCCGTCGGACTTGCCCAGGTTGAGCGTATCGGTGTTCTTCTTCGCGAGCGGCAACGAATAGCCGCGCTCTATGTAAAACACCTGGATGCGCATACGGACGTACTTACTACTCCAAAGGTGCTTGCTGGTAACACGCACACATGGTTTGTCTATGTCGTAAGGCTAAAAAATGCGCGTTATCGGAACACGCTCATAAAGCGGCTTGAAGAGCGGGGTGTTTCGACCAAGCCGTATCTTCCCTCCATCCATCTGCTCCGCTTTTATCGCAAGGCATTCGGCTATAGGGAGGGTAACTTCCCCGTATCCGAGAGGGTTAGCTCTAGTACGCTTGCCCTGCCGTTCTATATCGACCTCACGGAATCTGACATCGAGGATATATCGAAAAAGCTAGTCGAAGAAATACACACATTTCACAGAATCTGATTGAGTTACTATGAAAAATGAATTTAAAGGGAAAACCATTCTTGTTACTGGAGGCACGGGTTCCATCGGTTCGGAAATCGTACGCCAACTTCTGAAATACCAGCCAAAGACTATCCGTATTTTGGCGCGGCATGAAGATAGACATTATCAGCTCATGCATGAGCTAGGCCAAGACGAAAAGCGTGTCCGTTTTATCGTGGGAGATATTCGAGATAAGGAACGCCTGAAGATGGCGATGGAGGGCGTAGACATCGTCTTTCATGCCGCCGCGATGAAGCAGGTGGCTCTTTGTGAATACAATCCATTTGAGGCAGTAAAGACGAACATCTTCGGCACGCAGAATGTGATTGAGGTGGCGCGGGAACTCGGAGTTAAGAAAGTAATCGGCATCTCAACCGACAAGGTCGCCGAGCCTGAGGGGATACTCGGCGTCTCCAAGCTTATGGCAGAGAAGCTCTTCCTCGCAACCTACTATTACAAAGGCGACAAAAAAACCAAATTCGCATGCGTACGATTCGGGAATGTCTTGGGAAGCCGCGGCAGTATTTTACCTCTTTTTAAGAAGCAGATACGCATGAATGGGACGGTGACGGTGACGGAGCCGGATATGACGCGGTTTGTCATGTCCATACCGCAGGCAGTGAATCTCGTGCTACGAGCCGCATCGCGTATGCGCGGGCATGAGATTTTCGTCCTCAAGATGCCCTCGGTTCGTTTAGGCGCTTTGGTCAAGACGGCGATAACGTACTACGCGCCGCTGTTCGGTAAAAAAGCCTCGGAGATCCGCATTCGTACCATCGGCAGGCGCGACGGGGAAAAAATGCACGAGAGACTCTTGGCGAATCATGAGAGGGCCTTCGTTTCCGAGACGGAAGATATGTACATACTCACTCCGCATCAAAAAGTCTTCTCGGATGCGTATACGGGGACCTATTCCGCAAAGCCTCTCAAGGCAGGCACTAAAGATTTCTTCTCTGAATTCGCGCCGCGTCTTTCCGATTCCGAACTGTTTCGGCTGATTGAAGCGGCCGACTCTTTCTGAAAGCCAAAGAGCCTCTGATTGACACAGGTGCCGCTTTGCCGGAGAATGAAATGAATAGGTTGCAACTCACCATGGCCGTCAATCTTTCAAGAAAGTATGTCGCCTCTTCCCGCCGGAATCTTCCCTGGCTCTTGCGTCTTCGGATTCGACTCGCGCCGTGGATTATGCGGTGGAGCCTTTTATGCCTTCAGCTTGGAACTAAGAAAGTGCGCGAAAGCAGGACGCGTCCCCAGATAACGAGCCGTCTCGAAACCGCAGCCGCGCATTTTCAAAAGAATACATAGGCGTATATGGAGCACATCTTTTCAAACGATTTTTATCAGGAATTCATCGCGAACTGGCCGAAGAAACGATATCTTGAACCGCCGCGAGAAGTGGCGAAGAGTTATAACACCGGCTTTGGGTGGATACACGACTACAGCAGTACCCCCGACTTTTCCAATTGCGACCCGTACGGACAGTATCCTCTGCTACTCTCGCTTCTTAACTACTTGCGTTCCCCCGAGGTTTCCTCGCGAGTGACTGCCTTTGCCGGAACACAAGAGGAACTCGTGCTCCATTCATTTATTCTGACCGACGCGGGAGCCGGTGCTGAAGTTGTACCGCATAAAGACAGCACCAAAGATGACCCTCGGGCAAAGTACCTCTTGAATTTCATTTTCTTCATTGACGCGGCGGGTGGGAAGAATTCCGGAGCGCTTACGCTTTCTCGCGACAATGAGCTCAAAGATATTATGTTTGAGCCTCCGCGCCTCCAAAATACCTGCCTCGCCTACGATATTCTCGGAGATTTTTATCATGGATTTCCCCCAATCGCTTCGGGCAAGTGGAGACGTGTCGTTACGGCTCAATTTTGCCAAAAAAGCTATGTTGAAAAAAGCACTTAGTCGGCTTGGATACGATGTGCGGCCGGCAGAGGAACTGTACCTCAATTCTCTTCGCCAGTTTGACTACGAGAAAATCTTTACGCAGACTATCTACTTTTATGAACGGTATCGGACAATAGCTGGCGTTGCGGGCGATATTGTTGAATGCGGAGTCGGCTACTCCCGCACGTTTCAGGTTCTCGCGTGCCTTTTGAAGCGCGAAAATAATCCAAAGCGCACTCTCTTCGGCTTTGACTCCTTTGAGGGGTTCCCGGAGCCGACCGGCGAAGACAACAGTCTGCGCCAGCCGAAAAAAGGGGAGTGGAAGGTGCTCACACCCGCGCAGCTCCGGCACATTCTCCTGCTCCTTCGCCTCGGCGAACCGTTTGTTGATTCCCGCGTGCGCATTGTCAAGGGTTTTTTTGACGAAACTCTTCCGCACGCGACACTAGAGCGTATCGCGTTTCTGCATCTTGACGTGGATTTGTATAAATCATACAAAACCTGTCTTGAGCATCTTTTTCCCAGAGTGGTGACGGGAGGGGTAGTGCTCTTTGACGAGTATGATTCTCCGAACTGGCCGGGGGCAAAGAAGGCGATTGATGAATATTTTAAACACATCCCGCATCATTTTCAGAAAGACGCGAGCGCCGGTAAATACTTTTTAGTTAAAACATAGCGATAATGGCAACTCGGATATTTCAGGGAACAATACAAGAGATGCTTTGCGCGCCGTCAAAGCAGGGAAAGCGACAACTGGAGCCGTTCTCTTCGGAGATGAAGGCGCGTGTCGTTCCTCTCGCCATCGTGGAAGACACCGATGTCTCCGATAGCAAAGCGGAAGTACACACTAAAGCGGCCGACCTCTGGTATTGTCTCGCGGGCGAGGCGACATTTACGGTTGGCGGAACGCTTACACAGAAAGAAGCGCGCAAACGTCCTGACGGAAGCGTTGATACCACAGAATGGAGGGGAACGGGCATTACCGGCGGGGAGGATATTCTAGTGAAAAAAGGCAACTGGCTATACATTCCTGCGGGCGAGGCGCATGTGCATAGAGCAACAGGCACCGCGCGGTTTATTATTGTTAAAGTTCCCGTTTCGTAACTATGTCTCTCGCAAATGTTACCGCTATCGTATTTGACTTTGATAATGTCATTGCCCTCGGTAAAGACGGAACAGGTTCCGAGGAAATAAAAGACGCCGCATGGCCGGAAGTGTTCGGCGCGGACTGGGAGCGCGTCAGAAACGAGTTCCCGGTTTTTCTCAAAAAATGGAGCGGGGGAAAAGGTTCGCGGTTTGCTATCGCGCGGGACGCGCTTCTGCATGTCGGGTTTTCGGGAGATACCGAAAAAGAGGTGCGGAGATTATGCGAAGATTTCAACCAGCGCGTACAAGAGGGCATTCTGAAACTCGGGGTTTTGCCGGAGACGCTCGAATTTCTTGAAGCACTTTCTAAGCACTTTCCGCTGTTTATCAACAGCGCCACACCGGCGCAGGCGATGGAGGAAACGCTGGAAAAACTCGGCATTAAAAATTTGTTTACGGAGGTATACGGACAGGAAGGCGGCAAAGAAGAAAGCATCCGCCGCGCGATGCGGGCGGTAGGGGAGACCGACCCCGAAAGAATAGTATTTGTCGGCGATTCGGGAACAGACTTTGAAGCGGCAAAGAAAGTCGGTTGCCGGTTTATCGGAGTCGCCACGAAGCGAAATATGTGGGAGGAAACACCGCAGTCTTTCCCGCTTGTAACCGCGATAAGCGAAATACAGTTGTAACAAGTGTCCGTGTTACACTTCTTGTATGCATATCATCGCCATTATCCCCGCCCGCGGCGGGTCAAAAGGACTCCCGGGGAAGAATATCCGGCCTCTTAACGGCAAACCGCTTATCGTCTGGACGATAGAGGCCGCAAAGGCCGTGCCGGAAATTTCCCGCGTCATTGTGAACACGGATGACCCGGATATTGCCGCGGTTTCCAAAAACGCGGACGCGGAACTGTTTTTCCGGCCGAAAGAACTCGCGGAAGACCTCACGCTGGATTTACCAGTCTTTGCACATCACCTGACTGAACTGAAAAAGAGCGGTGAACTTCCCGATATGGTGGTTGATCTTCGCGCTACCGCTCCGCTTCGCGGTGCCTCGCGCATCAAACAGGGAATAGAGCTTCTCCGTAAACTGGGGAAAGAAAAAGCGGACTCGGTGCGCGCGGTTTCAAAGGCGGCGAAGCACCCGTACAAAATGTGGAAACAGGAAGGAGAATACATCGTACCGTTTCTCCCAGAGAGCATGACGGGAATGAAAGAACCCTACAACGTTCCCCGCCAGAGTCTTCCTTCGGTTTTTCAGAATAATGGGTGTATGAACGCGTTTTGGCCCGAAACGGTTCTCCAAAAGCATTCAATGACCGGAAGCCGCATCGCGGGCTATGTGATGGAGGAGTGGGAGTCCGTCAATATTGATACTGAACTTGATTTTGTGGTAGCGGCAGAGCTTATGAAGCGGCCGACTTCAACGGATAGGCGAACTTAAAAAGAATTGTTATCCTTTTGAGCAGTTTCTTGGTGGTTAGGGTTGT
>JBBUCR010000040.1:0-2747 GCA_038057695.1 Patescibacteria group bacterium
GTTAAATTTTACGGCAACAGCAAGTGCTACCTTTTGAAAAAAGGGCGAAGTCGATTTGAGAACACTTTTCTTGAAGAGGTCTCGGAAGGACCCGTAACTCACACTGCTAATGTTACTTTATTAACGGATGCTGGGGATGCTGTTTTGTCGCCTGCAAGTGAAGAAAAGGCTGAATCGCAACCAGTGAATGATGACACGCTTGAGAAAGTGCTTGCCGATATTAATCTTTCTTCAACAAACGCTGAAAAAGAAAATCAAAATGAAGCGCCAAGCAGAATAGATGGGGGCACGGATGCGGCGGCAATAGATGATGCGCCAGCGGCCATTGCGTCCTCGCTCAATAAGCTCCAGGATGCTTCAGAGAAAGATAAAGAAAAGCTTGTTCAAGCGGGATATAAAACTACGGAAGATTTGGCGCAGGCGCCAGTCGCACAACTTATTCAGGGATTGGGAGTGAGTTTAAGAAAAGCCGCAAACTGGATCAATCAGGCAAGACGAAAAACGGGAGAAATTCGCGACGAAGGCGCAACCATTACTAAAGATAACCTATAATGCTGGTGTACCGATTTTTGTTTTTTGAAAGATTGAAAATAAAAATCGGTATGCGAGCGTTGGGGATGGTTTATATATGCCGCTTACCGAATTATTAGAAAAACCCTTGCAATTTATCATGTTTGGCGGCAAAGGGGGTGTCGGCAAAACAAGCATGTCCGCCGCAACATCCCTTCGGTTTGCGGATGATTTTGTAAAGAGACGAGTGAATGAGAAGATACTTATCTTCACCACCGATCCCGCGCCGTCGCTTGCTGACAGTTTCGGTCAAAAAATAGGTAGTGAGCCGACGGCAATTGAAGGCGTTAAAAATCTTTTTGCCATGGAGATAGACGCCAAGAAGGTTCTTGAGGAATTTAAAAAAGAGTACGGCGAAGATATTCTGGATATTTTACAGCAAGGCACCTACTTGGCAGACGAGGAAGCGGAAGAAATCTTTTCGCTCGATATTCCGGGACTTGATGAAGTGATGGGGCTCAAGAAAATAACCGATTTTATGGAAAGCAAAGAATACGGTCTCTACATTGTGGATACCGCTCCGACCGGCCACACGCTTCGCCTGCTTTCTCTCCCCGAACTTTTGGATGACTGGATAAAGTTTCTGGGAGGCCTGCGGTGGAAGTATCACGCCATGGTAAGACAGTTCGCCAGAGAAGAGCGCGTCGAAAAAGCTGACAAGTTTCTGTTGGAAATGAAGAAAACCGTAAAAAGAGTGCGCGAACTTTTGCAGGACGAGAAAAGAACCGAGTTTGTTGTGGTAAGCATCGCCGAGAGCATGGGAGTCCGAGAGACCGAAGATTTAATAAGCACGCTTGAAGAATTCCATATCCCCTCCCGCCATATTATTATCAATAACCTTTTTCCAAAAGAAAATTCGGATTTTGCGAGAATAAAACGGAAAAACCAGGAAAAATATATCAGTGAAATTAAAAAGAGGTTTGCGGCCCATCAGATCACCGAAATCGCTTTGCAGCCAAGCGAAATACAGGGCATTACAAGTTTAAGGAATTTAGGAAAGCAATTATTCGGTTAATTAAAATTCATAAAGGTCGATATATATTTAGAGATATTTATTAAAAGATGATACAAATTTATATGGAAACTATTAGCATTTATCTTGGGAGTTGGTGGAATGATTTTCTTGTTTCAGCTACTTTGCTATGGAACGGTCTTGCGGCGAGTTTCGCTCCTATTCTTGGTGCCGCGCTTATTCTTCTCGTCGGATGGTTTCTTGCGATTTTCTTGGGCCGTCTGATTCGCAAGATTCTTGGCGAGGACAATATCCACTGGGACAAAGTTCTCTCGTCCATCGGACTCTCGCATATCTTAGAAGAACGGCTGGGACTCTCTTCAGATGTCGGCGCGTTTCTTGGATGGCTCGTGAAATGGTTCCTGATTATCGTAAGTTTTATGGCCGCAATGAGCGTGTTACAACTCCAAGGAGTGAGCGTGTTTGTTCAGATGATTGCCGCGTTTCTCCCTACCGCGATCACCTCCGCCCTCATTGTGTTCATCGGGTTTTTTGTGGGCAAATTCATTGATCTCCTGCTCACCCGGGTCTTTGCGGGCATTGGCGTTGCTGCAGATGTTGCGGGATCTGCCGCGCGATGGATTATCGTTGGTTTCAGCATTCTTGCCGCGGCGCGCTTCTTGAACCTCGAGCTTGATCTTCTCTGGCCGAAGCTTGTTGATTTCTTGGTGTTTGCCGGCGCGATCGCAGTTGGATTCGGATTTTCTTCCAAAGCGCAAGAGTGGCTTGCAAACCTTAAAGGCAGATTTTAATGCTGCCTCGGCGGCTTGACAAAAGTTGGCCGCCATGTGGGACTTCGTTGGAGGTCTCGCAGGGAGGCCAATCATTCCAGCATAAGCATACATACACATGACAAAACCAGAGGGAAAATATATTTATTGTATCGTCAAGAAACCAAAGTCTTTTGGTGTGGAGTTTTGCGGTGTGGGCGGAGGAGGGCTTCATTTGATACATTCTGGCGAACTTGCGGCGGTCGTGAGCGATTCATCAATTACGGATTATCCCATTACGCGAGAGAACACCATGACCCATCAGCGAGCAATTGAAGAAGTAATGCGAGCGCACGCATCGGTTCTCCCGGTGAGTTTTGGGACAGTGGCTGAAAACAAAGCCGTCGTGGAGAAAAAACTACTTGAGTCAAAACAGAGCGAGCTATTGGATGCGA
>JBBUCR010000041.1:0-3635 GCA_038057695.1 Patescibacteria group bacterium
CGAAGTGCTCGCAATGACAAAAAAGACGCAGAACGGGAGTTTCGTAATTCACAGTAAATGAGTAATTTGTAAAGATTAAGAGCGGCATCGTAGGGCGTTTACCCGCGAGCCGCACCCGCTTCGCCCGCGACCCGCAGCTTCGCCGCGAGGCGAGAGCGAGGCGAGCCGAACGACCCTGCGCACAAGCGCAGTGGAATAGTCAGCTTGCAGTCGTAGCGTACGTAGTCGTAGACTGACTGTAGACTAGGTGTTCTCATTTGTAGATATTCGCAGATTCGTATCATAGACTAATTAGGATTTATAATGAAGCACGAGTGCTCCTTGCTTTGCAAGTTTCTTAATTGAAAAAAGTCTGAATCGCGTGGGGTGCCTAAGGTTTTGATTGGTGAAAGGTTTCCCAGAGCCAAATGCAACTGGTTCAAGGGTCAGATACATCTCGTCTACAAGAGTTCGCTTGAGAAACCAGTCATAGATAGACGTCCCGCCGACGATGGCGATGCGGGTCCACTGCTGTTCCCGGAGTAGCCTGTGCAACTGCGCGGGCGTACCAGAGAAAGGAATACGATTCTGGATTCCCTTCTTCAAGAATATAACCGAGGACGAAGATCGCGTGAAGACTATTCGGTTTCGTGGCGTAAGCGGCCGCTTAATCGCCTCAAACGTTTTCCGTCCCATGATCACCACATCCGCTTTATCAAGCTCGGACTGAAAAAACTTTTTATCCTCCCGTGATGTCCAATCGCTTCCCTCTTTTCTACCGTCGGTAATACGTCCGTCCAGACTTAGCGCGGCATAGAGAATGAAAAGCTGACGCTTATTTTTTCTTTCCATGGAACGGCTTCAGAATCGGATAATAAATGTCTTTCTTCGGGTTAATAAACAGTTCCCTCGCGGTATTTCGGCTTGTGAAAACAAGGTTCGGAATATCGCGTACTATGGCGACAGGAATGTGCTCATCGGTCTCTCCCATAACGCCAACAGCGGCCGCGGCAATACCATCGGCTCTGTTTGATTTGGAAAATATGAATCTTCTTCCGAATAGGTCTCTTTTTCCAATATGACTGACAACTGGATGAAAGCCGTAAAAACCAATGGATATGCCGGTGGTGCCTGAGCGCATCGGCATGCAATAGCTATCGGTGATAATAATGCCGAGTCTTTTCAGTCCGCTTTTCTTTCGCGCGAATTCCCAAATTTTTTTGGCGGAGCGCATCGGATGTTTCGGCCAGAGTATCCAATATCCGTTGCCATTGCTGTCGTCAATTCCGGCTGATGCGATGACGGCGTGACCCTTCAAGGAAAGGGTTACCCCCGGCGCGCCGCCGAAAGCCGTGTGCGATTCTGTTTCCGACAAAACCAAACGTCTTTTTGCCGCCGCCGTTGAAGCGGGAACGGCGCGTCCCTCGTCAATTGCGACCACTTTTGAAGTGACGACCAAAACATCCTTCTCCTTTAGTTTTCTTGCGGCGACTGCAAGTGCAGGGAAGATATCGTCTTGCGGCGGGGAAAAGACGCGTGTCTTTATGGGAATAATCAGCATAGCACCCACTATACACTGTTGATTTTTTCGCGCTATGCCTATTCCGACTTAATGGACGCTTCCTGCTTTCCCTCCTGAACCCGTGAGTGTTCAGACATGATGCGTTCCTTCAAGCGGTTCGGATACGCGACGCCTCTAAAGGTAAACGAGTCTTCACTCGCCGTGCGTACGCTGACGGTTCCAAAACCGAGAATGGTCGCAAGAATTCCCGGGACCTTTACCGTCGCGTCCTGAATCATATCCAGACGGAATGTGGATGTACTCCGGTTAAACAAACCGCGTTGTTCAATCGCGATGACTCGAATGTCCGTGATAAACCAAACATCCAGATAATAATCAGTCCAAAACAGGAAAAAGAATATACACAAGAGTAAAAGTTCCAGTGACCAGAGAAAACATATTGAAAGAAGAGAGCTTCCTTCAAAATGTAGCATCTCTTTGATTGTCGCCAGTACCTCCGCGGGCAGAAGATGCGGCGCAAACAAAAGTAGGCCGGGCAGAACCGCGAGAATGCCAATAAACACGGCCTCACCCGCGAGGATAAACCAGTGCTTTCGCGCGGTATACAGGACCTTTTCGTTTTCTTCAAGTGGCGGCATTAAAAAAATGCTACTTTCAATTTCTACTGTCCAATGCTACTGTCCAAAAATTCACGCGCGTCCCAGCAGTAAGAGCCTGTTCATAATCTAACGCCTGAATGAAATGTTCAAAATTCGTTGCGAACATTGAGGGTTTTGAGGTAAGCCGCGCAGAGTGTATTCGTCGTGTCATCAAAGGGTGAGCAAAATCGCTAGGTAGAATGCGACGGCGCAGGTTGCCAGAATAGTGGAAACAATAAAATACCAGCGCTTCATAGCGCGAAAGACAGGGGTTGGTAGCCCGAACTCCCTCCAGTGATATCGGAACACCAAGCTCATCACCACAAACACAACAAGAACAACGGCAAGAATGCTCCCGAGTACCCCCTTTTCAATAAGTATGGGCGAAAGCGAAAATGGCGGCATAACGATGCTGTAAGTGTAGCACTGCGCCTTAATTTCGGAAATACAAGTCGGAGCCTCATCCAACTGGGTTCCATCTACAGCCGCTCCGCTCAAGTCACCTTGCTTGCCACCTGCTGTGTCGTGGCAGGCATCAAAAATCCCGCCCCGGCTTGGTGCCGTGGCGGGCGTAGTGAGGAAAGAGCAATTAATTAATGATGACGAATTCCTGTGTCGCCATTCACGGATATGATTTCCTCCAGTGAGTGGTGCGAGCGCTGGCGTGTTTCCGGATTATACGAGACAAAGCTGGTTTCCGGAATAAACAGTTCCCGATGTTCGCCGCGAATCAGCGCTCGGCAGGCCTCGCAAACACGGAGCAGTCCGAGGACTGGCCTCCCGAGAGGAACAAGGTCTTCCTCTCGTGGAACGCCTACCGTGTAAATGCCGACAAGGTGTTGGCATTTAATTCGTCGGTCTCGCGCCGCGTGCATAATGCGCATCTCCGCGCAAAACTTCCTTCCTTTCGGTCGGTGTTTGGTGTTCCACGCCCCTCGGACACACCAGGAGAAACGTCCTCCCTTAGTGGGAATGAGCCCGATCCCGACTCCTCCTACGAAAAATCGGCGGTATTGAAGCCTTTTGATGTCGTCAAGCCTCTGCGCGCAAAGACGCATTTGGCATGCCAGCACTGTCGCAAGGTCTTCAATTCCGTAGTCTGCGGCATTGAGGATGCGCACTGCCTCCACAAGGGAGGGTTGCCGGACGATTCTTCCCAGCGTTGCTTGAAGAAAATCCTGCGCGCTACGTCTGGCGTTGTGGAGCTGAACTTCCGCTTCTTTTACTTTTACGGTCAATGTTTTCATATAGATTGAAAGATGCAACCGAGCGAATCAGGCGCATATCTCAATCGGTATGATACACTCTTTACCTAATGTATCTTAACATATATCCATATAGATGTCGAGCCTTTCTGCGGTAGTGTCTTTACAACCCTTTGCGAAAGCGCAAAGATTTTGTAGAATCATTAGAGCTTGTTTCGAAACAAGCTCTAATCTGTGCAAATGGGCCCGTAGTTCATCTGGTAGAACGCCTCATTTGCAATGAGGAGGTAA
>JBBUCR010000042.1:0-1316 GCA_038057695.1 Patescibacteria group bacterium
TCTGCTGGAAATAAGTCCGAACTTTTTGGTATAATGACCACACACAAAAACCGCTATAAAGCGGTTTTTGTGTGTGGACCGAGTGGGAGTCAAACCCCAAAAGCGGGTTGAAAAGACCGCTTTCGGCATCGGCCGGGCTCGGCCCTCATGTCCACAACACAAGTATACCAAAGCAAAAGCCCCTTGCGGGGCTTTTGGGTCCGGCCGATACCGGCCAGGAGCGGTCTTGTCAACCTTGCAACCATAATATCTTTTTCAAGTAAAAAGTCAAGCGCTTGTGTGGATAGTATTCAAGGGTTTTCCACCACATACGGCCGGAAGTCGTCCGAAAAGGCGATTTGTTTTCTGGTAACGTCGGTGATTTTGCTGTCCCTTATCGTGACAAGAAGCATAAGTCCCTGTTTGGTATCTTCTGAGAAATTCTGGTCAAAGACAAAATTGCCGAGGCTGTAGGCGATTGTCCCACCGTTGTATTCCTCCACCTCCTGCACAACATGCGGGTGATGCCCAACGATAAGATTCGCCCCTGCGTCTATAGCAAGATGCGCCACCCTTTCCTGTTCGGCATTGTGCGCAATTTGATATTCCTCACCCCAGTGGAAAGAGACGACGACAACATCGGCAAGCAACGTGGCTCGTTCAATATCAGCCTGCAAGATATCGTCGTCATACCGAGCGACCGCGGGAGTGGAGCTCGCCCTCCCAAGCGATGCGGGAAGCAAGTTAGTGTAGGCGAGGAACGCGATATTTGTTAGTCTACGACTACCCTGCTTCCCTACCGTAAAAATCCCAGGAGCGTGCGCTTCGTCATAATTTAATCCTCCGCCAACCGCCGCGATTCCATTTTCGGAAAGATGCGTAAGTGTATCCAGAAACGCCTGCTTCCCGTAATCCCAGATATGATTGTTCGCTATGGATACCACTTTAAAACCCGCGTTTTTTAGGCGCGGAAGCACAAGTGGGTCTGCCCGGAACGAGTAGGCGCTACCCGAACGCGTTCCGCCCGTGGAAACGGGATTTTCAAGATTCGCGAACGCGATGTCGGCGGAGTTCACAAACTCGGTGGTTGAGGCGAACGGAAACGTGGCATCTTTTTTCTCCGCCATAAGCTCCCCCACTTTGCGCGAAAGCATAATGTCCCCAACGAAGACTATGTGGACCTCCTCCGGCGGCTCCGCCACGGCCACAGGAACTGCGGCGGTATTAACCACGGAAAAATGCTGGCCGGAGGTCGCGGCGAAATAGACCATGATTCCGGCGATAATCAACAGTACGGCTGGGAAAGTGAACCGTTTGAGCATCCTATAAGATAATCA
>JBBUCR010000043.1:0-1438 GCA_038057695.1 Patescibacteria group bacterium
CAGAACGCGCTTTCCCCACTTTACTCGTTTTCGCTCCAAACGCCGCCCCAAGCGAAAAAACCTGAAATCCGCCGGAATCGGTCATAGTCGGTCCTTTCCATCCCATAAAATGGGCGAGTCCTCCCGCCCGTTTGATTATTTTCTCGCCGGGTTCCAGATACAGGTGGTACGTATTTCCAAGCACAACCTCGGCTCCAGCCGCCGCAACCTGTTCCGGAGTCAGCGCCTTGACGGTTGCCTTTGTCCCAACCGGAACGAACGCGGGCGTATGAATAACGCCGTGAGGTGTGGTAAGCACCCCTGCTCTTCCAAATGTTCCTTTGAGCTTACCTTCTATAGTAAATGACACTCGGCCAGTATACGCTTGGTGAAATTCTTTGTCTAAAAAGAAATCTGTTTGATTAATTAAGAACGCCACGTTAAGATACTCGGTATGCATCCGAAGGACGAAAACGGCAAACCGCTTGAGCTGTCGCTCGGCAAGCAAGAAGTGAACGAGCAAATTCAATCCCGCGTCGCGCGCATAGACCGTGAATTTCTGTCGGCGTTTCAATTTATAACCGGCTTTCCCCGTTCAGTGACTTTTTTCGGCTCCTCTCGGTTCACCGAAGAAAGCGAGCATTATATTCAGGCCCGTCGACTCGCTGGTAAAATCGTAAAGGAGCTTGGTTACACCGTCCTTACGGGGGGAAGCGCCGGCATTATGGAAGCCGCCAACCGCGGGGCGTTTGAGGCCGGAGGCGAGTCGGTGGGACTCAATATTAAATTGCCGAAGGAGCAGGGTGGGAACAGGTACACCACCGCGTCCATTGACTTCTCCTACTTTTTCGTCAGAAAAGTCGCTCTCTCATTTGCGGCGGAAGCGTACATCTTTTTCCCCGGCGGTTTCGGCACGCTTGATGAATTCTTTGAGATTATTACCCTCATCCAGACGCATAAAATCAAGAAAGTCCCGCTTTTTCTCGTCGGCAAAGATTATTGGGAGCCGTTTCATACGTTCATTAAGGAAAACATTCTTGAATTGCATCAGGCGATTGGCCGTCACGATTTGGATTTGTACACGATTACGGATGACGAAGAGGAGATTATACAGGCAATACGAAATGTACCCGTGAGCGACGGCATTAAGCGGTAAAGGTGAAGGCCGAACAATCAGGGCCGCGCTAGGTGATGGCGAAGATTAAAAAGAGGATGAGAAACGCGAGCGCAAGTATCGTGTTTAGGGCGACGCCGGCAACAGAACCGATAAGCGCTCCAGCCGCGGCGCGCAATGCTAGCCCTCCGTCTTTCTTCCGGAACAATTCTCCGGCAAGGACCCCGACAAAAAGACCAGGAAAAACGCCGAGCGGAGGGAAAATGAAAAATCCGATAAGGCTTCCCGCCATTCCGAACAGCAAACTCTTCCACGCGGCGCCTCCGAATTTCGCTCCCAGGAGAC
>JBBUCR010000044.1:0-2533 GCA_038057695.1 Patescibacteria group bacterium
ATCCTTCCGCCATATGCGGATTGAGTTGCCGGTGATTTCGGACGGCATAAGACAGTACGAGTGCGCTTGATTCCGACGGCTTTGCGGTGAACGTGAACTGGAACGACAAGGTGAACGTCAACCAGTACGACGTGCAGAATGCGAATCCGAACTGGGCGTCTCGTGCAGAAGTTTCGCCTATAAAAAGGAGCTAGCGCTCCTTTTTAGGTTTTAATGAAGCGACTGAATCCATCTCGTCGTCATTTTTGAAATTTCGACGAGTTCACTGCCGAATTCAAGATAGACTGCATCTGTAATGATTCCGAGCTCCTGTTCTGTTCGTACTAACTGTTTCCCGATTTCAGCTTTAAGCCGAAGTTTCTCAAGTGTCGGCTTTTTGGCAAATCCGCGAGTGAATGAAGCTTCGATGGCGAGGGTTAGCATGACAAGACAGGTTGCTTCCAGAGACGAGTGAATGCCGAGCTTATCCCGCTTGGGAAGTGTCGAACCAAGTCGGTAGATAGTTTTGTAGAGATTCCGAATCTTATGGACAAGCGGAACCAAAAAATCTTTGGAAGCAGTTGGGGGGGGGCGTCGCCATAAAGTCAATTTTTATGATGTAATTTCTCCCGCTAACTTGCTTGGAGCGTGGAGGGAGTTTAAGCGAGGAAAAACGAGCAAGTCGGACGTGCAGAGTTTCGCATTTCGACTGGAGGATAATCTCTTTACTTTATACGAGAGACTTAGAGATAACACATGGACACCTGACCCGTATGTTTCATTTCGCGTTGCCGACCCGAAGCCACGCGAGATTCACAAAGCAAGCGTATGGGACAGAATACTCTTTCAAGCCGTGTTCAGGCAACTTTATACCATTTTTGAAAAGACCTTTATCCATGATTCGTATGCGAGCCGCAGAGGGAAAGGTGTCCTTGCGGGAGTGCTTCGGTTTGAAGCGTTTGCGCGGAAGGCAAGCCGTAATTATTCACAACGAGTATTCGTGCTGAAGTGCGACATACGGAAGTTCTTTGACGGTATAGACCACGAAGTTCTTTTCAGTTTGTTGCGGCGAAAGGTTGATGACATGGATTTACTCGAGCTTCTTTCCAAGATTATTTCCAGTTTTGAGAAGACAGCAGGAAAAGGACTGCCACTTGGCAACGTAACAAGCCAACTCTTTGCTAACGTATATCTGAACGAACTCGACCAGTTCATGAAGCGGGAACTCGGAACTCACTACTATATTCGCTTTTGCGACGATTTTGTTATCGTGAGCGGTAACAGGTTTGAGTTGGAACATTTAATACCGCTCATTGGCAAGTTCTTGGAAATGCGACTTCGGCTCTCCCTGCATCCTAAGAAGGTCTCAATCCGGCAACTGGCACAAGGTCTGGACTTTCTCGGGTATGTTACTTTTCCCGGATTTCGGGTACTTCGTACACATACGAAACGGCGGATGTTCACACGATGTGCATCTGTGTTTGCAACTTCAGATGGCAAAGCAGAGGAAGGATATGCGGTTCGGGTTTTGTCTTCATACAAAGGCCTGCTTTCACACTCGCGTGAATATCGTTCGTGGAAACGACTGGAGAAGCTGTATAGAAACAATGATGGATTGACAGAAGAGGAAGAAATCAAAGTTATTGAGAAGATGGGCAAGCAAAAAAAGGAATAACCCATCTACGGCTTCGATTTTTTCACTTTCACCTTTATTCCAACCGCGCTCCAGAAGTCTTCCTCCGTATATTTTCCGCTTTGAAGCCCGTAAAAGATTACTTTCTTTACTAAATCTCTTTGAAAAAATTAGGGTAGATGTTAACGGGGAGTGTTACCACACAGCAACTGCTGTCCTCGGGGAGGCACACATTGTCCTTGTATACAGCAAAGTGTGAACCTTTACCAAAAGCGGGGCAGACATACAGCCCCAACTTTTCGCAGACCCTCACCCACTCTTTCTGTGTAAGATTTTTTATTCTATCAACCAACTCGCCGTGGGCGAGCTTCACTTCTCGGTATGAACTAGGAGAGGGCATATTCGGCCTGGCGGTCTTTGCTAGCAATAAGACTAGAACGGCCTAGGCCAAA
This sequence comes from Patescibacteria group bacterium, assembly GCA_038057695.1. Taxonomy (GTDB): domain Bacteria; phylum Patescibacteriota; class Minisyncoccia; order Phycocordibacterales; family UBA10002; genus UBA10002. The sequence continues at coordinate 2,065 of JBBUCR010000044.1, forward strand.
TAGCTTCATACTTTTCGCAACCGGATTATATCCCACGAATCTAAGTATCTCTTCAGCGTACGCAACGTCAATTCCTGCCGCAGTAAGAATCGCTTCTCGAATCATCTTGTCCATAAAAGCGATATCATCCCCCATACCGCCGGTCATGATAGCCGGGATTTCGTTGCATTCCGCCACCCACTCGTTGTCTTCATACCGCCTAACCGAAAAGGTAAGTACCTTCCCACCTAGGAATTTTTTGAGTTGTTCCTTTGCTTGTTTGATTTTCATACCTTCGATAAGTATAACCTCTTTGTGGACATAGAGAGAGGCAAGGATGAGTACTCTACCTATGGAGTTTATCTGTGTCAAGGTCGATGAAAAAGTTGCGGTTTCCAGGCTTTTCTGGTATCGTCTTGCTTACCTAAAAGCTAGAAGCTATCAGCTATAAGCTAATCAAATGGCCATCACCTCTTCAGCAAAAAAAGCC
>JBBUCR010000045.1:0-2594 GCA_038057695.1 Patescibacteria group bacterium
GTAACGGACAAGACGAAAACCCTCATTCTTGAGTCCGCGAACTTTAATGCTTCTCATATCAGAAAGACCTCGGAACGGCTCGGCATCAAAACCGACGCGTCAAAACGGTTTGAAAACAAGCTTTCGCCGGAAATGGCGAGCGTCGGGATGAATGATTTTTCCGCATTTCTCTTTGAAATGGATAAGAACCTGCATGCCGGTGACATAGTGGACGTTTATCCCAAACCACAGAAGGAAAAAAGCATCGCTATCACCGAAGATTATATTGTCAAAAAGCTCGGCGTGGATTTGCCGGCGAAGCAGATTGAGGACACGTTTTCCCGTCTGTTAATCAAAGTGGAGAAAAAAGGGAAAAATCTGGCGCTCACGCCTCCGGTGTTCAGAATGGATTTAGACATTACCGAAGACATTTCGGAGGAAGTCGGACGCATCATCGGCTATGACAAAATTCCGTCGGTAATCCCCCTTACGAAGGGGAGTGCCCGAGTCGGCGAGGGGGGCGGAGTAGTCGTAGACTGGAGTTGTGAAATCCCAAAATCCTTTTACTATGAATGGAAAATCCGCGAAGTTCTCATCCGTCTCGGTTTTTCGGAGGTGATGACCTCTTCATTTGCGGAGAAGGGAAGTGTCGCGATAGAAAAACCGCTCGCGGAGGACAAAAAACACGCGCGGGAGAATGTGCGTGGCGGATTTGAAAAGGCACTTAAGATGAATGTACTTCATGCACCCATTCTGGGAGACGAAAAGACGTGTATTTTTGAAATCGGGAGAATCTTCACATCTGCCGGAGAGAAAACGGCGCTGGCCATCGGCGTAGTCGGTCCGAAGAAGAAAAGTGTCGGTATTCTGGAATTCGGCGTAACAGCGGTATCGGATGCCCTTGGTGTGCCGCTCGCGGGCGAGACCAAAAACGGAGTTTTTGAGTGTGTCCTTGATACGTCATTTGAGCACCTTCCCGAACCGAACAAATGGGACATTTCAATTCCCGCGTCGCGGTCAGAAAGATTCACCACGTTTTCCGTGTATCCGTTTATCGTCCGCGACGTGGCGCTGTTCGTATCCAACTTAGAAAAGGGGGTGGCGTATTCTGATGCGCCGGGAGTTGTGTATCCTTCCGCTGAATCGGTGGCAAAAATCATGAAAGAAAACGCAGGTAACCTTGTTGTCCACGGTCCGGAGCTCTTTGACGAATTCACCAAAGACGGGAAGAAATCACTGGCATTTCGCCTTGTTTTTCAATCATTTGACCGCACGCTTACCGATAAGGAGGTAAATGACAGTATGGGAAAAATCTACGCGGCGCTTACCAAACGCGGTTGGCAGATTCGCTAGGGCAGCGCCACTTTATTTTTTATTTATTTAATTATATTATTTAGTTACGATATAACTTGCGGTCGCAAGTTATATCGTAGATTAAAATAATAACAGGTAGTAGCATGAAAGTAGCGTCAGATTCAACAGGTCTTAAAAAAAGGAGAAAGGTGCGGATTGCAAAAGTGCAAAAAGCTGTTTTGTACGCACTTGCCGCCGCCGGCGGTATTACCATGGCGCTTGTCGCTCCTAACGCCCTTCAGGTGTTGGAGCAGTTTGGTTGGGTAAAAACGAGACGAAATCTTTCTTACACCGTCAATGAGTCCGTAAGCAGATTGCGAGATGGCGGTTTTGTGAAAAAGGATGACCGAGGTTTTCTTTATTTGACTCTAAAAGGCGAGAGACGGCTTTCCGAATTCGGCGTTACCGGTTTTCATTTGAAAAAGCCGAAGCAGTGGGATAAAAAGTGGAGAGTGGTAAGTTTTGATATTAAGGAAAATAGAAAAGGAGTTAGAGAACAACTTCGCGCGACCCTTGTGGCGATTGGATTTGTACGGCTTCACAGAAGTGTGTGGGTGTACCCTTATGATTGTCATGATTTGATAACTTTACTCAAAGCTGATTATGAAATAGGTAAGGATGTTTTGTATATTGTTTCCGAGTATATAGAAAACGACAGGATGTTGCGTCGGCATTTTGATTTAGAATGACAGAATTTTCGCAAAAATAGTAAGGCATATTTGCAAAAGCAAAAAGAAAAGTTAATTACGATATAAATAGCGGTCGCGGATTAAATCGTAGTTAGTTGTGGGGGTAAACGAATAGTAGAGGTAAACGCGCAGTGGAGGTAAAAGCGTATCGGAGAAGTAGAGCGGGAAGAATGAAAAGATGTGGAACATAAATGACAGAAAAGCGTAGTGTCTTGGGGTTTCGTAATTCAAGATAAAGTAAGAAAGTATTGTAATATCCAAAGACAGAAGGTAAAAAATGTGAAGAAAATAAATAAAAAATCCACCGGCAAAGTTTTGCTAGTGGATAATCGCTGGACAAATCGCGGACTTTTATTGGTACAACTCCTCGTGAGACAAATTGTCCGTGTGCCACTGGCAACGCGAGGCATCGGAATCTTCAAAAAACAGTTTCTGATGCCTAATGGCCTCAACATGTCCATCAGCAAAGGTGATATTTGATATTCCACGATGCCTTCGGGATACTCCCGAGTCCATGTCTATAGAACCGAAGGTGTTAACTTTTCGTGAAAGGTCATCACCTCCCTCAACAAG
>JBBUCR010000046.1:0-3753 GCA_038057695.1 Patescibacteria group bacterium
CGTCGGGAAGACCAAGCGCCTTAGTCAGTAAGAATGACTGTTTTGCTGCCTCTCGGTTGGTCAACTTTCGATGTTGATATTCCGCCAATCCTTTGAGGACGGCGACCGCGCAAGCACCGGAAGAACCGAGCCCCGTACCCGCCGGCGTGTCCGCTTTAAATGAGATGGCGACCCGGGAAGTAAGGTTGTTCATAAGGAGCGCTTGCCTGGCGATATTATGCGTTACCTCCTTTGCATGAGGGACCGATTCGAAATGCTTGTAGTGTACGTGGACTAAATCATCGGAACGGGGTTCTTTGACAAACACGTCCATGTACAGATTGATAGCAACACCAAACACAAATCCTCCATGCTTTTTATAGTATGAAGGTAAATCGGTTGAACCTCCCCCGAGAGAAAGGCGAAAAGGAGTCCGGCTTATAATGATGGGTGAGGACATAAATATGTCTCAGGCGTCGCAAGTAGAACTGCCTTTTTTTCGGCGCGAAGAAATAGAAACTGACGCGGGTGGCTTCGGCGGATAATAGGTATTTTCATACCAACTGATAATGCGACGGAGTCCCGTCTCAAGGTCTACCTTGGGCACATAAGCAAGTTCTTTTTTCGCCTTGGTTAAATCGGGACACCTGCGGCTCGGTTCGTCGGCGGGATATTCGGGAGGATAGGGAATCTTCGCGACGACCAGTTTGCGCTTCAGGAGTTTCTCAAGTGCTTTCGCCAAATCAACCAGATTGGTTTCCCCCTCGTGGCTACCGACGTTATAGACCTCCCCGCTTTGCTTCGTGAGAAGCGTTTTGAAAAAACCGATAACGGCGTCAGTGATATAGCAGTAGCTACGCGTCTGAAGCCCGCTTCCGTGAATCGGAAGCGGTTTCCCCGCGAACGCGCATGAGAGGAATTGGGGAACGACACGCCGGTCCTCCTGTTTCATTCCGGGACCGTAGACGTTGAAAGGACGCACGATGACGATGGGTACGTTATGCACCGAGTGGTACACCATACAGAGCGTTTCGCCGAGACGTTTGCTTTCGTCGTAGCACGCGCGCGGACCGGTGGAAGATACGTTACCTCGGTAGGTTTCGGGAGTCGGTACAAACTCGGGCGCGGGGTCTCCATAAATTTCGCTGGAGCTGAAAAACAGGAACTTCTTTGATTTCTTCTCGCGAGCGAGTTTGAGCAGGTTCTCGGTGCCGATGGTCGCGCTGTGAATAGTTTCAAGCGGATACTTGATGTAATACACGGGTGAAGCGATGCCGGCGAGATGAATGATGTAATCCACCGGCCCGTCTATTTTGAGAGACGCGCAGATGTCGCCCTTGAGAAACGTAAAGTTAGGGTCGTTGATATCCCCGAGAGGGTTCTTACGCGTCCCCGTCACGTAGTTATCCAGCGTTATCACCTTACAGGGCTTTTTAAACTGAGTGTTGTTGAGTCGCGCGAGTACGGCGAGGAAATAGCTTCCTAAGAAACCCGAGCCACCGGAAATAAGTACGGTCTTCCCTTCAAGCGCGCCGATTTCTTTCCGAAGCGCCAAGGCGATGGTTTCAATATCTTGAGTAACGATGGTGGACATAATGTTTATTTTCTTTGCCTGTCATTCCCGCGTAGGCGGGAATCCAGAGCATTGCTTTTGATAATCTGGATTCCCATTTTCATGGGAATGACACCTAATCGTGCGTTTTGCGGATCATACAATACGAGGACGCGGCACCGGAATAATAAACTTGCCTCCCTTTTTTCTGAATGCTTCATTTTTCGCGATGATAGAAGGAGCGAAGTTCCACGCGAGAATGAGGAGGTAGTCGGGAGGATTATCAATAAGTAGTTTGGAGGAAACGACCGGTATTCGTTTCCCCGGCGTGTGTCTTCCCTGCTTATGCGGGCTGTCGTCAACGATATACTCCAGGAGTTCCTTTCCAATGGAAAAAAAATTGAGTAACGTGTTCCCTTTCGCCGGAGCTCCGTAGCCCGCGACGCGCTTTCCGCTCTTCTTTAAACCCGTGAGCATGGAAAGAAGTTTCGCGCGGTTTTCCAAAATACGAAGTTCGTACTCAAGATATACTTTTTCTTCGCGTAACCCCTTCAGTTTTTCAAGAGTAAGAAGCTCTTGCACGGCGAGAGAAGGCGTGCCAGTAGCGTTTTTCTTCTTTGCGAAAACGCGGAGCGACCCGCCGTGAGAATCCACCCGCTCCACGTCAATGATTTTCATACCCACACCTTCAAAGAAATGTGAAAGCGCGGATACGCTGAGATACGAAAGATGTTCGTGATAGACGGTGTCAAACAAATTTTTGTCCAAAAAGTCCACGAGATATGGGGCTTCAATAATAAAGACGCCTTCTTTCGTAAGAAGCATTTTGACGCCTTTCGCTACCGCGTGAATATCGTCAATGTGTGCGAACACGTTCGTGGCGGTAATCACATCGGCCGAGCCGTATTTTTGCAGTATTTTTTTTGTCGTATTCGGAGTGAAGAATTCCGAAACAGTCGGAATACCGGCTTTCCGCGCCAAATTCGCAATGCTGGTATCCGGCTCTACGCCGAGTACTCGCGCGCCGAGCTTTTTGAATGGCCGGAGAAGAATGCCGTCGTTGGAACCGATATCAACGACCAGTGATTTTTTGGAGAGGTTAAAACGGGTAAATACCTCTTTGGCGAACGCGCCGAAGTGCGCGATAAAGACGGGAGAGGTGGACGATACGTACACATAGTCTTTAAAAAGGATGCGGGAGTCCACCACATCCGCGAGCTGCACAAGGCCGCATACCCCACACAGATTGACGTCGAGCGGATAATACGGTTCGGAACGGGAGAGTTCGTCCGTTCTGAGAAATGCGTTCGCCGGTGGTGTAGGACCAAAAGAGAGGATACGGCTCAGGTTCTTTCCTTTGCAGATTCTGCAGGTTGATTTGTGGGTTATCTCCGTGCTCATAGCGTTCGGGTTATGCGGTTGTTTTGGTGTTTGCTGTGCGCTGGAAAATCCTGGACGGAAATCCTACCTTGGCGAAGATATACTGCAGAAGAACGCCGAACGTGAGGAGCGCGTACACGACCGAGCGCCGGAGATTGATGGACGTATGCTCGCCCGAGTAATCGCACCGCACGGGTATTTCACCCACGCGGAGTTTCGCGAAGGCGGCCTTAGCAATAATCTGGAAACTAAACAGGTGGTCGTCGCTTGTGTCTTCCAAGCCGACCGTTTCAATAAGTCTTCGGGAATAGACGCGGAACCCCTGATGGAATTCGGAGAGCGGAATCCGGAGCACGAGCCGGTCTATGAAGCTCATACCGATATTCGCCGAGTAGCGAGCGAGCGACATCTTGTCGCGGAGCGGCTGTAGAATATCGGTGAAGCGCGAACCGAGGAGGAAATCATAGTTCCCCGTCTTTATTTTCGCGATAGCATCGGGAATATTTGACGGGTCATACTGCCCGTCGCCGTGAATTTCTATCATGTAGTCGGCACCGAGTTCCAAAGCTTTCCGTATCGCGTATTTGATGTTTCCGCCGTAGCCCGAATGCGCGTGCGTAAACGCTTTCGCGGGAAGTGTTTTCGCGACCGCGAACGTATCGTCCGTTGACCCGTCGTCAATCACGATGATATCATCAAAGTACTCTTTCGGAACCTGGTCGTACGCTTTCTTGAGAAGACGCGCGCAATTATAGGCGGGAATCATACCTATGATTTTGGGTTTTCCGTCCGAAAATGACATGCCGAGATTATAGAGTTTCTACCGGGAAAAGTAAACGCAT
>JBBUCR010000047.1:0-4794 GCA_038057695.1 Patescibacteria group bacterium
TGTCCACGCGCCTGTATACGTCGCCGGATTTGAGCGCGGGGTGCGCCCGATGGCAGACTGGTCAATCAGAATGGCGCGGGAAAGGTATTCAGTACCGGTAAACGAACCGACATTGAATACTTCCGCCGTTCGGTATCGCCGGTCAAACCGCGCCTGCAAATTTTTATGGATAATCTCATACAGAAACGTTGATTTGCCAGAACCAGAAACGCCGGTGACCGCGACAAACGTGCCGAGCGGGATATCCACGCTTTGATTTTTGATGTTAAACAGATTCGCCCCTCGGATCTTGAGACTGCCCGTATCCTGCCCTCTCCGCTCCTTCGGCACTGCCACTTTCTTTTCACCCCGTATATACGCGAGCGTTAGCGAGCCACTCTCATTCTTTTTTGCCTTCAAAAGGCTGGGTAATTCGTCCGCCACGACAATCTCTCCTCCGTGTACTCCCGCGCCCGGCCCGATATCAACGAGGTAGTCCGACGAACGAATGGTTTCCTCGTCGTGTTCCACGACGATGATGGTGTTGCCGATATCCCGCAAGTGGAGCAATGTCTTTATGAGGCGAGCGTTGTCTCTCGCGTGGAGGCCAATGGTAGGCTCGTCAAGCACATACAGCGCGCCCACAAGGCCGGAGCCAAGCTGAGACGCGAGTCGGATGCGCTGTGCTTCGCCCCCTGAAAGCGTATGGGCCCGCCTATCAAGCGTGAGGTACTCAATGCCCACGTCAACCATAAACTGCAGGCGTGACTCTATCTCTCGGAGCACCACCTTCGCGATTTCCTTTTCTTTAGGGGTAAGCTTAAGTTCCACGAAGAAATCATACGCGTCGGCGATGGAAAGCGCCGCAAGTTCCACAATGTTCAATCCTTTGGTGGCCTTTTGAGGTTCAACCTCGGGACCGTTCTTTGAGGTTGAATCTCGGAGGCCGCCACCGAGGCGGACGTGCACCGCTTCTTCCCGAAGTCTCGCCCCTTTGCACGTAAAACAAGCCTCCTCGCCGAAGAAATGTCGCGTGCCGAGTCCATTGCATTCGGTGCAAGCGCCATAGGGTGAGTTGAACGAGAACAATCTCGGCTCTATTTCTGGGTACGAAAAGCCGTCGTATGGACACATAAATTTCGCGGAAATGACTTTGCTGACAAGCGGTTCGGGGGGAGTTTTGTCTGAAGCCATGCCAGCGGATAGCGGAATTTCAATTCGTAGAAGCCCGTCGGACTCGTGAAGCGCGCGTTCAATCGACTCAGGGAGGCGTTCCTTTAAAATCTCGCCTGCCTGTCGTGGCGTCTGCGGCACAGGCAGACTTCCCCTTGTAAGGTCAGTCAAAAAATATTCGTCCACGAGCACGTCTATATCGTGCTTTTTGTGCTTTTCCAGTATGATTTGTTCGCGTAGACTGTACTCTTTGCCGTCCACCTTAACGGTTTTATACCCCTTGCCGAGAAGGTCATAGAGGAGTTGATAGTATTCCCCTTTCCGCCCGACAACGACCGGCGCGTAGAGTTTCAGTTTCAAATCGCTGTACTCAACGCCAAACACTTTCTTCCCCCTCAACGCGTCTTTAGACGCGTCGGGTGAATGTCCGGAGGACATCTGTGCCATCACCGTTTCCAAAATCGTGTCGCGGATTTCCTCCCCCGAAAGCTTCCGAATCCCCCGACCGCACAGAAGACAATAGGGCTTCCCAATCCGCGCGTACAGAACGCGTAGATAATCATAGATTTCGGTAATCGTGGCCACCGTAGAGCGCGGATTATTGGAGCGTGATTTCTGGTCTATGGAAATCGCCGGGGAGAGCCCGATAATTTCATCCACGTCCGGCTTTTGCATTTGCCGTAAAAATTGCCGCGCGTAGGCTGAAAGCGATTCCATGTACCGGCGCTGTCCTTCTGCGAAAATGGTGTCAAACGCGAGTGACGACTTTCCCGAACCGGAAAGTCCCGTAAAGACAATCATTTTGTTGCGCGGCATCTCAACGGTAATGTTTTTCAGATTATGAGTCCGCGCGCCTTTCACTATAAGTTTTCCTTCCTTTTCGTCTTTCATAAATACCAAACAGACTGTAAAGAGTAAGAGCGACACCCAGATTGGTTTGGTAAACCCAAACCGCCCCGTGGACTACTCCATGGGCGAAATATATGAATTCACTATATATCATTTTCACAAAAAAAGAATAGCCGCACTATCAGCGCAGTGCGGCTCAGAAGATCAATTTTGTTTTTGCTGCATGTGAAGAGTCGTAGAAAGGCATCGCACTAAGCGAAGAATGCCATAACAGATTCCGCCGATCACAATAAGCGGTAAAAATAAGATCGCGGCAAATATGCCGATTACAACAACTGCGACCACTGCGAAGAAAATGCAAAAACAGCAGAGACCCCGCCAAATTGAATGGGCTATAACCAAGGAAAGCGCATCCTTCATTCATGTCCTCTCTTTTTTATTTTTCTTGCAAAACCGTGAATCACTCTAACATATACCGTTAAATTCTCAAGATTTTTAATTCGTAACCCCATATGTATATATTCTGCGACCGCAGGATATATACATATGGACATTTAGAGAAATCAGTTTCGCGATTAAAACCCCTGCTAACAAAAATCCGCTCCTTTCATAAGGATATGCGATTCAAAACATATATTTGTATACTATTGCCTCGCCTATTCCGCGGGTAAACGAAGAGACGACTACTTACTACTCAATTCTCTAAGTACCGTCTTTATTTCCTCCATTATTTCGTCCAGCGTAACAGTCGCCTTTATAAGAAACCGCGCCGCACCGAGTGCTCTCCCTTTTTCTATATCCTCTTTCTGTCCCAAGTTTGAAAGCAAAATCACGGGTATTTTTCTAACATTTGGGTCAGCTTTTATCCGCTTAAGAATATCAAACCCGTTGATTCCGGGCAGTAAGACATCGAGAAGAATCAGGTCAGGCCTCTCCCGTTGGAGCAGTTGGAGCGCTTCTTCTCCCGCGGTTGTGTGGAGGAGCGTGCATCCCTGAGAGGAAAGTTTTCTCGCGATGATATCGCTGAGGAATTTGTCGTCCTCAACCCACATTATTTTCTTTCCGGAAAGTTCCGGGTCCCGTGATGACGGCGCCGAAGTACTGGAAGACACCTCGTCCTCTGCGTTTGCGGCTTGAACCGACTCGCCATCCTTGCTTAATTGAAGGCGAACTTTTGTGATAACCTCCTCGGGGTCAAATTGCGTCTTCACCACATAGTCCTTTACTCCGAGCATAAGCGCACGGTTTATCTCCACCGGTTGCCCCGAATTGGAAATGACAATAACAGGAACGGAGGCCAGCTCCGGTTCCCTTTGCTGCGCTTTCAATACTTCATAGCCGTTCATCCGCGGCAAAACGATGTCCAAAAGCATAAGGTCGGGCTTCCACTCGCGAAGCTGTTTCAAACCCGAAGCGCCGTCGCGCGTAAGAAGCGCATCATATCCGGCTGACCGGAGTTTCTGCAGTAAAACGTCTCCTAGAAAAATATTGTCTTCAACAATCAAAATCTTGGAAGCCATAGCGTGTTAAGTATAAGCTAAAAAATCAAAGCCGAGAAGCGCTTGGGGATTATGGATGCGGCGTTGCGGCGCTATCCGAAGTATCTACAGGTTAGGTAAAAGAGAAAGCAGCCCCCGCCTTCCGAAGGAACGATAGGTCCATTATAGCAAGCGACAGGGGGCGCCGTCTGTGGACATCCGCATCAAGCCTCCGTTACGTGTCCCTGTTACCGTGACTTGCTACCTGCTAATTTCTCCAGTTCCATTATTTCATCCCTAAGGAGCGCAGCGGATTCAAAGTCTAAAATCTTCACCGCTCCATTCATTTGCATTCTCTTCTCTTTGAGTAACCGCTCACGTCGCTTCCCCTTTAGGGCCTCCTTGTCAATCATGACCAAATCGGCAACAGCTTTTCGGTGTTTGTTTGAAAACGTTTCCGTGATGTCGCGCACTTTTTTGACGATGGTTTTCGGGGTAATTCCATGCTTCGTGTTGTAGGCGACCTGAATGGAGCGGCGCCTATTGGTTTCTTCCACCGCGCGCGCAATTGAGCCTGTAAGCGTGTCCGCATAAAGAATCACTCGGCCCGACACGTTCCGCGCCGCGCGGCCGATAATCTGGATGAGGCTAGTTTGCGAACGAAGAAATCCTTCACGGTCGGCGTCCAAAATGCCGATAAGCGAAAGTTCGGGAAGGTCAAGCCCTTCCCGAAGCAAGTTCACGCCGACAAGCACGTCAAAATCGCCTTTTCTAAAATTGGATAAAATGGTGATGCGGTCAAGCGTTTCAACATCGCTGTGCAGATATTCCGTTTTAATGCCTTTTTCTTTCAAAAAGTCAGTGAGGTCTTCCGCCATTTTCTTTGTGAGTGTCGTCGCGATTACTCTTCCGCCTGCTTTACTATCCTTCTTTGCCTCCGTGATGAAGTCGCTGATTTGCCCGCCGTATGCTCCCTTCGCGCTCACCGACCTTGTTTCTACCTGTGGGTCAATAAGGCCTGTCGGGCGGATAACCTGTTCAACTACCGCGCCATCGCTTTTTTCAAGTTCATAGGCGGCGGGAGTCGCGGATGTAAAAAGTACCGAACCAATTCGCGCTTCAAACTCGGCAAACGTGAGCGGACGGTTATCTCTCGCGGACGGAAGACGGAAACCGTGTTCAACAAGCGACTTCTTGCGCGCTTGGTCGCCCGCGTACATCGCGCGAAGTTGCGGAATGGTAACGTGCGATTCGTCTATGACGGTCAGGAAGCCGGGGAGGTTGAGGTCCGACCTCAAATCGGGAGAGATGTCGG
>JBBUCR010000048.1:0-1400 GCA_038057695.1 Patescibacteria group bacterium
TATCGCTTGCTCATACACCCATCGTAGGGTGTTCGGCTTCAAAGGTAAATCTCCAAATCTGTGATAGTATACGAAAACCAATCAGACGAGAGTCTGGTTGTTGTTTTTAACGGAAAATCTAAGGAGCGACCTGTGGTCAGCTTGCAGTCGTAGACTGTAGACTGAGCGACTATGATTTTCGTTGTCCAGCCGTAGTTTTGAAGAAATTTTGAAAACTACGGCTGGATGATGATTTTTATGGTCGCACATATCGCATAGGTATTTCCCGATTTCTTAACTCTTTTATTCGCAAGAAATTGGGTTGCTCCCTAAAAATCAATCATGATGGAATTCACAACCACCGCGCTTTTCCTGTTTTCTACATTTTACGGCGACGCGCCTGCGGACGTAAAAATCTCGGAGCACACCAAGCCGCTTCCCACCACACCAGCAGAGATGCAGGTGGTAGACCACCCACTCACACTTGAGGAGTATATTCGCGAGTATTTCAAGGAAACGCCCATGCTCGCGGAAATCGCGAAATGCGAGTCCCGCTTTAGGCACTTTGGCACGAACGGCAAGGTCCTCCGCGGCGAATTGACTGCCGAAGACATAGGTGTTATGCAGATAAACTCGTTTTATCACGAAGACCGCGCGAAAAAGCTCGGTTTTGACCTTCACACACTGAACGGGAACCTCGCGTACGCCAAATGGCTGTACAACAAGGAGAGCGCGGCGCCGTGGTACTCATCTTCAAAATGCTGGCAGAAGTCGGATGTTCTGGCTAAGGCAACAAGCGTAAAGGCAACAACTAACTAATAACAAACAGAAAACCCTCTTTTTCAAGAGGGTTTTCTGTTGTTATCCGAGTCCGTCTCCTCCGTGGAATTTCTTATGAATATCTCGTAAATGCTTTGAGGTAACGTGCGTATACATTTGGGTGGTCGCGATATTACGATGACCCAAAAACTCCTGCACAATGCGCAAATCAACACCTTTATTCATTAAATCGGTAGCAAAAGAGTGCCGGAGCGTATGGGGAGTCGCAAGGAAAGGAATACCGGCCATTTTGGAATACTTTTCCACGATAAGTTCTACACCGCGTACCGAGATACGCCGTGAATCATTCCTGGGGCCCTTAAAGTTGATGAAGAGGGCGCTGTCGCTGTCATCGCGGCCATTAATGTATTCCTTGAGGGAGCGGAGCGCTCGGTCAGAGAAATAAACCGTTCGTGGATGTCCGCCTTTGCCAATGACGCCAAGTTCCAAGTCCTGCTTGTTAAGCGAGCTTGCAATCTGTTTCAAATCAAGCGCGACAAGCTCGGCCACACGGAGTCCCGTGCTAAAGAGCGTTTCAAGGATAGCGCGGTCGCGCCGCCCGGTCGCGGTTTTTATATCAGGTGCGTCAAAGAACCTTCGGA
>JBBUCR010000049.1:0-1249 GCA_038057695.1 Patescibacteria group bacterium
CCGATAGTTCAGCTCCACTCAAAAGCGCCAAAAGAAGCCGAGGCGCTTCTGTGCGCCGCGGAGCTTGGCGGAAACGAGAAGTTCTGGGATTACACCGACCGCCTCTATACGCTTACCAATTCAAACGACAGCCTTGACCCGTCAAACCTTCCGCGCATCGCGACCGATGTCGGTCTGAACGAGGGACTCTTTATGGATTGCCTTTCAAGCGGACGACAACAACCGCGCGTGAAAAGCGACTTTGACGACGGCGTTGCCGCGGGCGTGCAAGGGACACCGCACAGCGTCTTGGTACTTAAGACTCCACTATCAGCCAAGAGCCGAACGGCGATTCTCGCGCATATGGAACAATACAGAGATCAGAACGGCGACCTCCCCGTTTCTTTCTCGCTTGACGGTCTTCGTGTCGGCCTCAACGGCGCCCTGCCGTATCAGAGCGTCAAAGCGACGGTGGATGCGTTGCTCAAATAACCTTCCCGCGGTACGCCTCTCTGTTTCAAGAAAATAGATACGATCGTATCTATTTTCTTGAATAGGTGCCTCATTCAAATTTGAAGAAATTTTTGAGGTGAGCTTCGTTATCAAAATAATCAGCGAGAATGTACCTAACGTATCTACGGATGTTTAAACATTCAATAATAAAGTCAATTTCATTTTTACACTCAAATGGATAGACCCATGCGGATTTTTGAAGACAGAAGAATCCCATATAGTCTAAATGATCGCGAAAAGCATCCCGAGCTTCTCGTTCGTGTTCAGGTATATCAAATAGAATGAGCCGCCATTTTTTATCCCACTTTGCTGGTTTTTGGATTTTGATGTCTGTATGCCGATAGGTAAGCGCTCGTTTTCTACCGTCCTCATTTAACGCGAGAGTTATGGTTCCATCGGGATTTTCCTTTGCGTTGACTAACGTTGATTCATAAAGCGCTTGGATTGCTCGGTCCGCCGCTTGTTTATCAATATCCTTCCACGTTTCGTGCATGCCACGAATAATCTGCAACGTCTTACGTGGAGAGCGCGAACACGACAGCGTAAACCCCCCTAAAAGCAAAAGGAGTATCTTCTGCTGAACAGCACCGAGCTTTCTTGTCTTTTTCCTTGAAACTCTTTTATGTACTATGAATGAGAATGTCTCCATCCCTTCCAGTATACCAGAAAATACATACGATCGTATGTATTTTCTGGTCATAATACGAAGATAGCGGAAACACTCTTATTTCAAATTTCTTGCGAGAGCGCAATACTC
>JBBUCR010000050.1:0-2326 GCA_038057695.1 Patescibacteria group bacterium
CGGAGTTGACTTTAGGGTTAATACCTGTTAACCTCAATTATTGATGAGGTTAACGCTTATTACAGTATGGAAAACAAAGGGAAAAAAGCAATATACGTGTCTATTACCGAGTTAGCAAGAATGCTTGGCATTAGTCGCGTTGCAGTCTTTAAGAAAATTAAAAAAGGGCAAATTCCTGCTGATAAAATCGGCCACTCTTTCGCCATTTCAGTGGAGCACATCAAAGACATACTTGGCGGAACCGATTCCGGTATCTTAACCGACGAAAAAAAGGATGTAATACGAAAGGCAGTTGAGAAGGTTGTTAAAGAATACGGCGAAACACTCCGCCTTCTTGGTAAGGAATAAATATGCAATTGAAACGTCTTCACATTACCGATATAGAGTATGTTGCGCATCGCTTGGCGAAAGAGACAATGACTTGGTCTGAACCTATCCCCGACTTTAGCACACGATACACTAATGCGTTGGAGCGATGTATAGAAACGCCGTTCCAGTCCTTTGGGGGCAACCATCTGTATCCGGGACTTCTCAAAAAGGCGTCCATTCTCTTTTATTTCATGATAAAGAATCACCCTTTCCAGAACGGCAACAAGCGGATTGCCATGGCAACACTTTTCTTTTTTCTCTTTCAAAACAAGAAATGGATTAAAGTGGATAATCAGGAGTTGTATAACTTTGCTCGATGGGTCGCTGAAAGCAATTCTAAACTTAAAGAGGACACGGTACATGCAGTTGAGACTTTTTTGCATACCTATACAGTGGATTTGGATTAATCTGAAAAAGGCCAAGAACTCGGTATGTTTTCGCGCGCGAAATCTTTTTGGGAGCGGAATGAACGGCGGCTTTCGCTCGTCGCTTTTGTCGGCGGATTTCTGTGGGACAATCTTACGCTCACGAGGGTGGACCGCCTGTTTGATAATCTCGTACTCGCGGCGTATCTTATCGTCGTATTCGCGGCACTCTGTCTCCTGAACGCGCATGGCGCCGGGCATCTTCAAGGAGCTCTCTCAAAGCGAGGAGTTAATTTCGCGAAGGTGGCGCTCCCGTTCGCGTTCGGGGGACTTTTCAGCGGGTTTCTTATCTTTTATTCCCGTAGCGGGGAAGTGCTCGCGAGCCTGCCGTTTCTTCTCGTACTCTGCGCTTTCTTTTTGGGTAATGAACTCTTTAAGAAGCACTATGAACGGCTTACCTTTCAAATGTCCTTCTTTTTCGTGGCGCTCTTTTCCTACTCGGCGCTTATTTTGCCGGTTCTTCTCGGCGGTATGGGCGACGGTATTTTCATCCTGAGCGGGTGTCTCGCGCTTATTCTCTTCTGGCTTTCGCTCCGTGCTCTCCGGCTTGTCGCGCGGGAAGAAGTGGAAAAAAGCAAGCGGGTGCTCCTGCCCATCGTAGGTATTCTGTTCGTTACCTTTAACGTTTTGTACTTTAATAATATGATTCCGCCGATTCCACTGTCACTCAAAGAAATCGGCATCTACCATACCGTGGAACGCACGCTCGCCAGCGAATACAGGCTGTCGTTTGAAAAAGCGCCGTGGTACGCGTTTGGCAAAAAAACAGGCGCGATATTTCACCGGGTTGGTGACGAGCCGGTGTACGCGTGGAGTTCGGTGTTCGCGCCGACTCGGCTCAATACCGACATACTGCACCGTTGGTCATACTTTTCCGAGTCATCCGGTGAGTGGATAGACTCTTCAATCATCGGATTCCCGATTTACGGCGGACGAAGCGAAGGATACCGGGGCTACTCCAGAAAGGAAAAAATATTTCCGGGGAAATGGCGCGTGGACGTGGAAACGCTCCGCGGGCAAATTCTCGGGCGGTTCGTGTTTACCGTGGAGGATTCGGCGGCACCGCCAGTTCTTTCCTCAGAGATACGATGATTCTCGTTCCCTTTTTCTGTGAATGTGCTATACTCGCGATAGAATCTTTTCACCTCCAACCGCAACTGTTCCCAAGATTATGGAAACAACTTCCCAGCCCATTAGCGGTATGGTTGCCGCCGAGCCCGTCGCCCGTCTTTTTGAATCTTGTGAAGGCGCGTGTCCCAACTGCGGGAAACGGCCGTTCAACAATTTGTTCTGCCCCAGATGCGGGTACAATGTCACCTCGCCGGACAATCGGCGGCATCGTTTGGAACTCTACGGAATGCTACCCGACCCACGGTGGCTTGCGCGTTAATTTCGTTGTTTGTCACGCTCAAATGGAGCCACTTCGGTGGCTCTTGTTTTTTATGTGGATGTTTCTCTCGTTGTAAAATTGCTATACTACTGTGAATTACGAAACTCTGTCTTGGATCGTCATTGCGAGGGCGAAGCCCGAA
>JBBUCR010000051.1:0-2848 GCA_038057695.1 Patescibacteria group bacterium
CAACATCCCGCATCGCCGGCGCTATTCTCGCGACTCCTCCACGCTCACCGTACGACACGGCGGTCATTGATGTCGGGACAAATGACGGCGTTTCTGCCGGAAATCTCGTCCTTTCCGGTTCTACGATACTCGGGGTCGTTGGTAAAGCGTACACGCATACGTCGCTTGTGGAGTTTTTCTCCACGGCGGGAAGGAAAACCCCTGTTTCCATTCTGCACGCGGGCTTTGCTATTCCCGTGGAGGCGGTCGGGGAAGGAGGGGGGTCGTTTAAAGCAATACTCCCCAAAGAAGTCGCGGTCAGTCGCGGAGATTATGTGACGATGCCCGGTCTTGTTCCTTTCGCGTTCGCGGAGGTTGAGGTGATTGAAAGCAGTGTCACCGACTCGTTTCAAGTCATTCGCTTCAAGAACCCGCTATCCATAGGGACGCTTCGCATGCTGGAAGTAGAACTGTCGCCTCAAGAATAGTAAGAAAACCGCTTATGATGCGAATATGTGCAGACCTCTTGCTCGTTGTTGCCGCCGCCCTCTGTCCGTGGTGGTTTGTCTTGCCCATTGCCGCCGTGCTCTTTTTCGCGTTTGAAAATTATGTTGAGTTTTTGCTCGTCGCACTCTCTCTGGACCTTCTCTATGGAGCGCCGCTTCGGCGTTTTCTTGATTTTCAGTTCGCGCTTTCGCTCGGAGGTGCGATTCTTTTTCTCGCGCTTATGTTCGTGAAAAAGAGAATGCGCATATAGAATTCTCAAGTCTCAATCTTCAATTCTCAAAAAACCAGAAAATTGAGGGATCGTCATTTGATTGAAAATGGTAAATTGATAATTGATAATTAATTCCATGTTCCGATTCATCTCGCGTCTTTTATACAGAATGAAGCATCCTCGTCCGAAGGTTCGCGAGATAGACCCAGACCAAATTTTTCTGGATTCGCAAAACCTTCCGGCATTCGACCGCCACCAGTTTGAAGGGCGCCTTGAACGTCCGATTTCCCGCCGCACGATTTGGAGCGTTGCTCTTGTGTTTTTATGTATCCTCCTTCTGCTTCTCGGGAGAACCTACGCGCTTCAAGTGCGGGGAGGCGAACAGTACGCGAAACAAAGCGCGCAAAACCGCCTGCGGCACACACTTATTTTCGGTTCGCGCGGTGTCTTCTATGACCGGACCGGAGCCTTTCTCGCGTGGAACGTCATTGACAAAAACGAGCCTGAATTCGCGAAACGGAAGTATCTGGGTCAGGCTGGGCTCTCGCATATTCTCGGATTCTTGAAATACCCGACGAAAGATAAGGCCGGGTTTTACTATAAGGTAGATTTTGAGGGAATCGACGGAGTGGAAAAATATTACAACGAATATGTCGCCCCCCAGCACGGCCTTAAAATAGTGGAAACCGACGCGCACGGCGCGGTGCAGTCGGAAAGCGTGTTGAAGCGCCCGAAAGACGGCGAGAGCGTCACGCTCACGATTGACGCGCGGCTTCAGGAAAAACTGTACGGATTCATCACCGCGCTCGCGAAAGGTCGCGGTTTCCAAGGCGGAGCCGCAGTGCTGATGGACGTGGAGAACGGCGAATTACTTGCGATGGTGAGTTTTCCCGAATACGACTCGCAAGAGCTCGCCGACGGAACGGACGCGGCCGCCATCGCGCGCGCGCTTAGCGACCCCCAAAAACCGTTTCTCAATCGCGCTACGGACGGGCTCTATACCCCCGGCTCCATCGTGAAGCCGTTTGTCGCGCTCGGCGCGCTGGAAGAAGGGGTCATTACTCCCGAAAAAACGATTGTCAGTACGGGCTCTCTCTCTCTACCAAACCCGTTTGACCCGAAAAAGCCGACGATATTCAACGACTGGAAAGCGCACGGCGCGGTTGATATACGCCGCGCGCTCGCGGTGTCTTCCGATGTGTATTTCTATGAAATCGGAGGGGGATTTGAGGACCAGAAAGGACTCGGTATCGCGAATATTGAAAAATATATGCGGATGTTCGGATTCGGAGTGCCTCCTCCGGGAAGCGATATGTTCGGCGAGGCCGGAGTTATTCCCAATCCCGAATGGAAGAAAGCGAACTTTAACGGCGACGGATGGCGTCTCGGCAACACCTATCACACCGCCATCGGGCAGTACGGATTCCAGGTAACGCCGCTTCAGGTTGTCCGCGCCATTGCTACAATCGCGAACGGAGGGAAACTCCTTGAGCCGCGACTCGTGGTGGAAAAAGACGTCTCAGTTTCGTATACCATTGTGCCGATACAAACTTCTTCATTTCAAGTTGTCAGGGAGGGAATGCGCGCCGCCGTGACGGATGGCGGAACCGCGTCGGGACTCTTTATTCCGCAGGTAACCGTGGCCGCGAAGACGGGAACCGCGGAGCTGGGCACACGCAAGCAGTTCGTCAACTCATGGGTAGCCGGGTTTTTCCCATACGGAAAACCGCGGTACGCGTTTGCCGTGCTTATGGAACGGGGACCCCGCGACAATACTGTCGGCGGACTATACGTCATGCGGGAGCTCTTGGAATGGATGAGCGTGTACACGCCTGAGTACCTGAAGCCAAGCTTATAGCTTTTAGCTGATAGCTTATAGGAAATGAAAAAGACCTTACCTTTGTTTTTTTGACTTTTGCATGATTTACAGTAATATAGAACGACTATTCTTAATGTCTTGGCTAGAAGCTAAAAGCTGAAAGCTAACACCTATTTTATGCCCGACGCACCCGAGTATCTTACACAGGAGAAATACAACGAGCTCACGAAAGAATTGGATAATCTGCGGACAGTCCGACGTAAAGAAGTGGCCGAAAGCCTTGAATACGCCAAATCACTCGGCGACCTTTCGGAAAACGCCGAATATCAGGA
>JBBUCR010000052.1:0-9192 GCA_038057695.1 Patescibacteria group bacterium
CCTGGATTGCTTCCCGCCACGCTCCGCTCGCGGCTAAAGGCGGGCTCGCAATGACAGTACCTATGCGAATTTCGTAACTCGGGGTGTTTACTTAAACTTTCCTTCGGAAGCTAATGAAGTTTCCTTAACCCGCTTCGCGAAAATCTTCTGCGCGGACGCAACCTTCTCCGCCTTCCCCGCCCATTCTTTCATCACCGGTTCCTGCAAGGCGCGGGAATAGGAAAAAGTAATGCGCCATGGGGTATTCTGTTTTTTCGCCTGCTTCACGATTTCATTCAGACGCTCCGTCGCCTCTTCGGGAGTTTGACCGCCGGAGAGAAAGACGATACCCGGGACTTCTTTCGGCACCGAGGCTTTGAACGCGCGGAGCGTGCTTTCGGCGATTTCTTTCGGACTGGCGGCTTTGCCTGATTCTTTCCCCGGAAGCGCCATACTGGATTTCAGAATGAGGCCCGAAAGCGTCACTCCGGCTTTTTCAACTTCCGCGAACACAGTCCGGAGTGTTTTCGTAAGCACTTCCTCCGAGCGTTCAAGCGTATGCGTGCCGTCAAGGAGCACCTCGGGTTCAATAACCGGAACCAGTCCGGCTTCCTGACTCTTCTTCGCGTACTCGGCGAGCCGTTTCGCGTTTTCAAGCAAACATTCGTCGGTGGGAATTGTCTCGCCTATTCGAATAACGGCGCGCCACTTGGTAAAGGTGGCACCATATTTCGCGTACTCGGCTAGCCGCCCGGAAAGTCCCGAAAGGCCCTTCGTCACTTCTTCGCCGGCAGTAACACCCCCCGCCTCGGAAGACCTCTGCACCCCCCTTGCGAGGGGGGACTTAAATGGCTCAGTTTTCTGGTCAACTTTAACGCCCGGAAGTATCCCGCGTTTTGAAAGAAACTCGACGAACGGCTCGCCGGTGCTCGCTTTTTGGCGGATGGTTTCGTCATAGAGAATAATACCGGAAAGTCCGTCGGCAACATTGGGCGAAGAAAACAGAAGTTCCCGCCACTTTCTCCTCATTTCCGGCGTCTTTTCGATGCCGTACTTGTCAAACCGTTTGGCACAGGTCCCGTCGCTTTCATCCGCGGCCAAAATCCCCTTTCCCGCAACCAATAATTTATTCGCGGTGTCTCGTAGAGAAGACATAGTATAAAAAAAGAAAATAATAGGCGGATAGTGCTTGTACAACCGAAGACCGAAAGATTTTATCACGAAAAGTACGTTCTGACACATAACCCCGCGTATTACAATGCCAATACCGCGGACCGATGCTTTCGCTTTTTATAAGCACCGTAACCCGGTACCTAATGTATGCACGAGTGTGCTGGTGCAGAGTATGTTTTATGATTCCACGTACAAATTCCGATGGTTATGATTTGGGGGATTACGACGTTGTGAGAGACGCGAGAACAATAGCCGCCGCAATCGCTGTAACAAGTCCGATTCTTTGATGGCGCTCAAGGCGTTCTCTATTGACCGCAAGCCCCAAAAGTACCGCGATGATAATGTAACTCTCGGAAAGCGCGACCGCGATACCAATCGGCGCGAGCGTCATGGCGAACGCGAACGCGACCCATGCCGCTTTGTCCGCTACCGACGTTTGAAGAAGTATTGCCCTATTCGCGCGAAAATCTTTCACAAACTTCCTGAGCTTCCCGCCAAGCAAAAGAAGCGCGCCGGTGATGACGGCGATAAAAATATCAGTTACGAAATTCCCCATGAGTGGGTCGTTCAGGCGGGAAAACCACCCCATAAAAAAGTTCGCTCCTCCCATCATAACCGCCGCGAAAAAAGCCAGAATAGTCCCTCGCTCAAGCAAAAGATGTTTCCACGCAAATTGTTTTTTGAGCGACACGAACGCGAGACCGGCGAGCAGGACAATGATAAGCAAAATCTGTAAACCTCCGATGCGCTCATTCAATATGAAAAACGCGAGTAGTCCTGAAACCGGAACTTCAAACGACCAGATTGGTTCCACTATCGCGAGTTTCCCGACGCGAAGAGCCTCAAAATCAAGAATCGCGGCGATGAACAGTACTATGCAGAGTACGCCGAGGATAACGAGCGTTTGTGATGATTCCGCGAAAAGCGCGGGAATATCGCGGTACACGAACGGCAAAAGCACAAGCGCGCCGAACGCAGTCACGAAAAACAGCGCTTCAAGGTCGCCGACTTTTCTTGTGGATTTCTGAATCCAAAAATCCCCGATGCCCCAGCAGAGCATCGCCACAAACGCCAAACCAATACCAACGCTGATACTCATATACAACTAAAGATACAATACTGCTATGAACGGCGCGCTTTTACGACTTCTTTTCAAGATTGCGGTAAACGGGCTTGCACTTTTCGGTTCCGCGATTGGACTCTATTTCTCTTTGAAACAAACGTTTCCATTGCATCCGTGGTTCATTCTTCTACTCACCGCCATCGGTGCGCTTCTTTGGGGAGTGAAAAGCATGTTGTACTTCCGAAATGAGCTGGCACGAATCGTTACTCAACAAAAGAACAGAGCGAACTGATGTTATTGTACTCCCTCTCTATTCTCTAATTCTCACGAATTAGAGAATAGAGATGACGCCTTTAATTGGCGGGGGAACCGAAGGGGAAAGCCAGTAATAGACCTCCAAACTCATTTGGCGACGGTCAACTAAGTTGACCGCAGAGAGAACCGCAAGGTGTCGCGAGGTAGACTTGACCGAGAGTTTGATAACCTCGGCAATCCCAGTCACGTTCGCCTCACCGTGTCTCTTCAGATACCGCAAAATTGCCAGTCGCCGTTTGTTTGCGAGCGCTTTGAGAAGCCGCTCAAGTTCTTTCAATTCCATATCCGCTAAGTATACTCCCGCATCAACTCTTCTAAAAGTCGGCATTGGGGTCTACGACATTCTTTCCCGTTCACCCCATCCACACCACCCTTATTCTCTAATTCGTGAGAATTAGAGAATAAGAGCTGGCGTTAAAGTATGTCCTCTGGCTAAAAGGAATGTTCGTTACCACTTTCCGGTCAGCATATGCTTTCGCGGAAGAGAAGGGTACAATCCGATGATAGAAACTCCGATGAACACGGTAAACAGTATATCGTCAATGGGTACTATCCCGATTCTTCCGAGGAGCGCCTCGTCAAAATGAAGCCAGCTATTAGACCCGATAAAAACAACATCCAACACTATCGTAAGTACCGACAACACCCCTGCGGTAATGAACATTCTAACCTCGTCAACTTTTTCTCCTTTTCTCCACAGATAAAACAGTGATGGTGGAATAGCTAGAAAGAGTAGCCACTTAATGTAAGACTGCGCGTTTGTATGTATGATGAACAGCCACGCGAGAAACTGAACGGCAAATACCGCACAAAGGAGAGGTATTTCGTTCAGTCGAGGGCCATCATATATGTGTTGTCTGAAATGAGGAAGCGATGTGTATATTCCCAGAGTAAGCACGACAAATCCGATGGCAAAAATATATTCTTCAACCGGAACACCCAAGAACCATCGTGACACACTTTCTCTGGGGAAATCCCAGATGCCAAGTTTCATAGCAGCGTGGTCCCATATGAGCGTCATAAAAAATGCGACGAACAGAACAAGGTAGAGCTTCCGAAATTCAAGCTTGCTTTCCTTCCGCAAAAGAAAAAACAGACTGGCAACACAAGTAAGAGAATCGCCCAACGGGTGTATGCGGGAAGACCTTGAAGGACGGGGTACAATGCAAAACCTACGAGGATAAGTGACGGCAAAAAGTACCGTGTTTGTAGAAAAAACATTACTTCTTCGTTATTGCCGCATTGATAAACGCCGTAAAGAGCGGGTGAGGAGCAAGCGGACGGGATTTAAGCTCTGGATGGAATTGTGTACCAAGGAAAAAGGGGTGCATCAAGCGCGGAAGTTCCGCGATTTCCATAAGTACGCCATCGGGAGACTTGCCAGAAAACACAAGGCCGGCTTTTTCGAGTTGTGCAATGTATTCGGGATTTACTTCGTAGCGATGTCTGTGTCTTTCCGATATTTCTGTTTTTCCATATGCCTCCGCCGCGATTGTTCCCTCTTTGAGATGAGCGGGACAGGCGCCAAGACGCATCGTCGCACCATACTTTCCTTCCGCCATATGCTTTTTCTGCTCCGGCATAATGTCAATCACCGGATGCGGACTGTTTTTATTGATTTCAGTCGTGTTGGCGTCTATAAGTCCCGCAACGTGCCGTGCGTATTCAATGGTTGCGAGTTGCATACCGTAGCAGAGTCCGAAGTAGGGAATCTTATTCACCCGCGCGTACTCTATCGCCTTAATTTTCCCTTCTATGCCACTCTCGCCGAATCCGCCCGGCACGATAATACCGTCAAAGTCCTTCAGCACGGAGACCTCTCTTTCTCCCGTTTCAAAATCTTTGGAATTAATCCAAGTTAGTATTGGTTTTCTACCGAGTGCGTATGTGGAATGCTTAATGGCTTCAATGACGGAAATGTACGCGTCGGAGAGCACGAAATTGCCCGTATCAAAATACTTGCCCACAATACCGACGTTCACGACCTCTTTCGCCGAATGAATCTTGTGGGACAATTCTTTCCACTCCTTGAGGTCATCTTTTGAAGACGTGAGGCCCAATTTCTTCAAAATAAAATCACTGAGATGGTCTTTCTCAAAATTGAGCGGGATATCGTAAATGGATTCCACGTCGGGCGCGGAAACAACGCTACCCTTCGTGAGTCCGCACATATACTCCAGCTTTTCTTTGCGCTTGTCGTCAACCGCGACCGATGAACGGGCGAGTACAATATCGGGGTGCAGACCCGAACCATTTAAAAAGCGGACCGCGTGCTGGGTCGGCTTGGTTTTGAGTTCATTCCCCCCCACACCCAGCGCGGGAATGTGGCTTACGAGGACGAGGAGTGTGTCGTCCGGTTGTTCAAACTTCATTGTTCGGACTGCTTCGAGAAATAAGATATTTTGATAGTCCCCGACGGTGCCGCCGACTTCAATGATGACGATATCCGCGCCAGCCTCTTCCCCCGCTTTTTTAATTTGTTCAATCGCGGCGAGCGGTATGTCGGGAACGACATTCACGCATTTTCCTTTATATTCCAAATTACGCTCCTTCTGTATAACGCGGAGGTAAATGCTCCCCGTTGTCATATAGTTGGTGCGCGTGAGAGTAACGTCCATGAAGCGTTCATAGTTTCCCATATCCTGGTCGCACTCCATACCGTCGTCCAAAACAAAAACCTCGCCGTGTTCGGTGGGATTCATCGTCCCCGCGTCAACGTTGACGTAGGGGTCAATTTTCATGGCGGTTACCTTGAGTCCCTTTCCTTGCAGAATGGCTCCAATGGAGGAGGAGGCGACTCCCTTGCCGACGCTGGACATCACGCCACCAACCACAAAAATGTACTTCCTGTTTTTAGTTGTCATTTTTGTAAACTCTAAATCCTAAAATCTAAATCCTAAACAAACCACAATACTCAAAACACAAAAATCAAATAAAAACTCGTTTATAATTTGAGAAATTAGAATTTAGAATTTGTTTAAAGTTTAGGGTTTAGTATTTCGGATTTATACATTAAGGTATCTCCGTACCGCGAGGAAACTTGATATCGCGCCGAGCACGATGCCGGAACCGGCGATAAAGAGGAAGAATTCGCCGAAATGCGCGAGATAGTATCGGAAGAGGTTGAGCCCGCTGAAAAACGCCTCCGTTGAATCTCCCACATAATAGGTGAGCGGATAGAAGAGGGCGAGTGTGAGTAGCGAAGAAGCAACTCCATAGAGGATACCGGAGATGACGAATGGCCCCCGAATGTAGCGGTTGCTTGCTCCGACAAGCCGCATCACGCCAATCTCCTCCCGTGAGGTGTAAATAGCGAGCCTAATGGTATTAAACGCGATGATAATTGATACGATGACGAGGAGAAGCGCGAGTCCGACTCCCATCCGCTCTGTCGCGCGGATGATGCCCGAGAGTTTATCT
Source organism: Patescibacteria group bacterium (assembly GCA_038057695.1). Classification (GTDB taxonomy): domain Bacteria; phylum Patescibacteriota; class Minisyncoccia; order Phycocordibacterales; family UBA10002; genus UBA10002. The sequence continues at coordinate 5,951 of JBBUCR010000052.1, forward strand.
ATGGCTGTTTTATTGTCATAGTAATTAATGCTATCAATAATCGGCTTAGTCCCGCTTGAAAGAGCCGTGTCGTTCTTGAGGAAATTCGCGATACCCTCGTACTGCGAAGGTTCGCTAGCCCTGATATTCAGCACTGCACCGAGAGGATTATCGGGGAGCTCCGAGAGGGCCTGGAGCGTGAGTTCGTCGCGCTCATGTCGTTTTTTAAAATTCTCCAGCGCCTGCGCGCGCGAAATATATTCCACTTCCTTGACTTCGGGCAGTGTGCGGAGCGAGCCCGCGAGCGTGAGAATGTCCGCTTCCCGCGCGACAGAGATGAAATAGACATTGACGTCCACCTTGCTCTTTAGGTCCTCCAGTGATGCCTGAAGCGTCACGGAAAGGAATACCACGCTTCCGATGACGAAGAGCGTGACGGTCATGATAAGGATGGACGCAAGCGACACGAATCCGTCTCGATAAAAATTAACGAGACCGGCTTTGATGACGCGTTTTATTGAGGTCCACATGATATAAAAAGTATATAGTACTTAGTAACGAGTAGATAGATATGAGGAAACGTGAGTTCAGGTCTATAATCTAAGTACTATCTACTATAAATCTCTTATAGGACATACTTGCCGGTAGGGTCATCACGGATAATGCGCCCTTTTTCCATAGTAACCACGCGCTTTTTGAGCGAATCAATGACTCCTTTGTTATGCGTCGTAAGAATTACCGTGGTACCCAAGTCGTGTATTTTTTTGAGGATTTGTATGATATCAAACGTGTTTACCGGGTCTAAATTACCCGTCGGTTCATCCGCGATAATGAGGTCCGGCTGATTGACGATTGCCCGCGCGATGGCCACCCGCTGTTTTTCCCCTCCGGAAAGTTCGTGCGGAAAGTTCCACATCTTATTCCCAAGGTCAACCATTTCCAGCACATAGGGAACATCGGTTGAAATCTCCTCGTCGGTACGCCCGGCCATTTCCATGGCGAACGCGATGTTTTCAAACGCGGTCTTGTGTGGAAGCAGACGGAAATCCTGAAAAATCGCCCCTATTTTACGCCGGTACTGATGTAGTCTGGAGCGCTTCAATTTGTGAATGTCAACGGACTCAAAAAAGACGGTCCCGCTGGTGGGGCGTTCTTCGGCAAGAATCAGCTTGAGTAGTGTCGTCTTCCCCGCTCCGGAGTGCCCGACGATGGAAACGAATTCTCTCAGCTCTATCGTGAGCGATACGCCTTCAAGCGCCGCCATATCATCATAGTGTTTGGAGACATTCTGGAAGGAAATCATAACTGAAAGTATAGCGCAAGAAAGAGGGGGACGCCAATATATCTGCCCCTGCGCGGGCACACGATATTTCCATAAGCGATTTTAGGACATGATAAGGCGGTAGGGTCGTTTCTGGATTTCTTCGTCATGCCGCTTCGCTTCATTCCTCGCAATGGCGGGTTCACAAAGTCGTGAGAAGAGGGGTGTGGAGAGTTACCTACTGAAAGCCTGTGGACACTGGGTGTCTACAGATTTCACAGCGCTTTCTCCGCCGCGATGAACTCTTCAAGTCCTCCGGCAAAGACATCATCCACCTGCGCGGTCTCAACGCCAGTACGATGGTCTTTCACCATTTTGTACGGGTGAAGTACATAGGAGCGTATTTGGCTTCCCCATTCGTTCGCGGTTGTCTTGGAGATTTGTATTCCTTTTTCCTTCGCGACGCGTTCCGCTTCCCGCATTTTAAACAGTTTTCCCTTCACCATTTGGAGTCCTTTTTCCTTGTTCTGCGCTTGACTCCGCTCCGAGGTAACATGTACGGAGATACTGGTCGGGAGGTGCGTGACGCGTACCGCTGTTTCGCGTTTGTTTACATTTTGCCCGCCCGGGCCACCGGCACGCGCGGTAGTGATTTCAAGTTCGCTTTCGGGGATTTCAAAATGTGTATCCATCGAGGGAAGTTTAGGAATTACTTCCACCATTGAAAATGACGTTTGCCGTTTTTTCTTCGCGTTGAAGGGAGAAATGCGGACAAGGCGGTGCACGCCGCTTTCGTTTTTTAAAGTCCCGTATGCACCTTTACCGTTTACTTCCACCGTGATATTCCGAAATCCTCCGTGGTCGTTTTGGTTCTGGTTAATGATGCCGACACTCCAGCCTTTCCGCGCGAAAAATTTTCGGTACATTTCCAAAAGTATTCCCGTGAAGTCCTCTGCATCATCCCCGCCCGCGCCGGAAAAAATCGTTATAATGGCATCACTACCGTCAAGATTCTCCCCGTCTCCGTCTTCTTTGAGCGTAGTATATTCGCGCACAATCTCCTGCGCCTTATTTTTATCCAACCAAAAATCCCCGTTCGCCATAAGCGTCTCTATTTCGGTGATTCGTTTTTCACGTTCATCCGACATAGCTCCTAGAGTACAACAAAAAAGTGAAATGCGCATTTAGCAATAGCGGACACGTGTCTACTATTGCTAAACCTGTTTAGCGCGCGAAGTCACTTCAATTTGAACCGGAATCTTTCTTCTTCATAAACCCCGTAAAGGCCTGCATAATCTCAAGCGGAACCGTGAAGACAATCGTGTTAGATGCGTCAGATGAAATATCATTGATGGACTGGAGAGTGCGTAGGTGGAGAGCTCCGGGGACTTCAGAGAGTTTGCGCGCGGCTTCCGCCATATTCGTTGATGCCGCAAGTTCACCTTCGGAGTTGATGATAACCGCGCGCTTCTCGCGTTCCGCTTCTGCTTGCTTCGCGATGGTGCGTTCCATAGTCTCCGGAAGTCGAACATCTTTGAGCTCCACATTGAGTACCGCAAGGCCCCACGAAGCGGCTGTTTCAGCCACGATTTCCTTTATCCTGTCCGCAATCTTGTCACGGCCGGCAAGCAGTTCGTCCAATGTCGCCTCCCCGACGACGTTGCGCATCGTTGTCTGCGCGTATTGCGACATAGCGTAACGGAAATTCTCTATTTCAAGAATGGCCTTCTCGGCAGAAACCACGCGATAGTAGATGACAGCGTTTACCGTGATGGAAACGTTATCGCGCGTAATCGCGTTCTGGTCGGGCACGTCCACCGCCTTGGTGCGCATATCCACTTTTTCATGCCCTTGAATAATCGGCCAGACGAGCCGCCACCCGGGCTCCATCGTCTTGTAATACTTCCCAAACAAAAACTTCAGCCCTTTCTCGTACTGATTGACCTGCCGGATGGAGATGAGGACGATGACGACCGCGATAATCAAAATGATGTACCACATA
>JBBUCR010000053.1:0-2613 GCA_038057695.1 Patescibacteria group bacterium
CCTGCATCGTTTGCGTGTTGCCATGAATGAACGCCTGTATCGCCCCCGCGTCACGCCAGATGTATTCCAAAAAGCCGGAAGCGTAGCCGGCACTGGAGCGCAGAAGGAGCGGTTCAAATGCAGGGTCGGCGGAAAGCAGTTTCGTGAGTTCTTCCCCGAGCGCGACAGTCATATCCGCTTCGCGCACGCCGTTAAATTCGGTGCCCCATGCTTCGTCATCGTGGCCTGGAACGATAAGCACGCGGAGCTTGTCTCCTCCATAGAGAGCTCGTGAATATTTGGTTTGTAACGCTTCGGGGGTACTGCTTTCGGTAAAAAATACGCCGGCGAACAAGTGTCCCACGTCACTAGATGAAAGCGCGGGAGAGCGCGCCACGAATAAAGCGACGACAACCGCGCTTCCGCATACCGAGAAAATGAGCAGTAAAAAGACACGCTTCATCTCTAAAGTGTAACACAGCTTCTGTGGCCTTTATTCGCTTTTATTCGTATAATTCGTATATTCGCACTGATTCGTAACTCGTATTCTATGGATGGCATCAAATGGTTCGTGGCTCTGCTCCTTATCGTTGGTATTGCGTGGATTGGCGGAAAAAGCCGCGCGGTACGGGAATCCGCGCAGAGCGCGACCTCTACCCCAAAAGTGCAAACGGCTGAGCGCACGCAGACGACGCCCGCGGTAAAGGTGCAACCCGACACGCAAAAAGTTCCGTCAAACGCTCCCGCCGGAACGGTTATTTCCAACACTATCGTTCCCGCCACTGACCTTGCGGGAGTTTCTCCCCTGCGCGGGAAAGTTACCATCACATCCGTAACGCGAGGAATTTCTCCCGACAAGGAATATGTCCTTATTCAGGCCTCAAGCGGAAACAAAGAGGCAGTGAATATCACAGGAATGTCCATCCAGAGTGGAATAAGCTTAAACAGTCAGACCATTGGCACTGGCTGGGCGCTCTTCTTCCCGAATACGGTGGGTGGTAGCGAACGAATATTTCTCCGCCCCAGAGGACGGGCGTACTTGATATCGGGGCTGTTCCCGTTCGGAACGGAGCTTTCACGTCAGGGTGGATTTCAGCTCAACAAGTGCACGGGCTTTTTCGCGCAAGGGAAGCAATTCTCCCCCACGCTACCGAAAGAATGTCCTTCTTCCCAAAGCGGTCCGCTTCCGGAGCCGCCGAACGCACTTTCAAAAATATGCTACGATTACCTCGGGACTATCCCCCGCTGCACGGCGCCTCCGCCCAAAGTACCGACCGCACTCGTGGCTGACGGAAATTGCCAAGCGTATCTTTTTAATCACCTAAACTACAACCAGTGCGTCACGGACAATAAAGATACCCCCACCTTTTACAAAGGCGAGTGGCGTATTTACCTCGGGCGCAGCAGTACCCTCTGGCGCAGTAAAAATGAAATAGTGGAGCTCGTGGACGACGAAGGAAGGCTGATTGATTCCAGAAAATACTAGCGACCCAGTAAGCTAAACAAAAATATCCCCGTCGCCACGGAAACATTCAGCGATTCTTTTCCCGTGCCTGTGTGGCGCGGGTGCTCCGCCTGTCGAACCATTGTGCCGCGCATGGGAATTTCAGCGACAATATCCGCCCGTGCGAGCACGCTTTTTGGAATACCGCCGACTTCGTTTCCGACAATAACTGCGACAGGCCCTTTGGAGCGCACTTTTCTGTAATCAATGGATTGTGGGCTCTGTTCAAGAGCGACAATAGATATCTTCTTCCAGAAAAACTCGCGGAGGAGCGAGTGAATATCTTTCTTTTGCTCCCACGCAACACTTTTCTCCGCCCCAAGGGAGACTTTTACAAAGTCCTTTCGCCCTCGTCCGAACCGGTCTACGGGCGCAGGAGTGTAGCCGGTAAGGTATATTTTCTGCACACCCGCGGCATCGGCGGTCCGAAAGATGGAGCCGACGTTGAACACGCTACGCACGTTATGAAGGATAATATAGAGTTCTTTCTCGCTACTCATAGCCGCATTGTATCGGGATTGTGCAAATTATCAATTTTCAAGACTCAATTTTCAATGAATTTTTAATGTTTCAGTTTTCAACGGTTTTCCTTTTCGGGCTTTTTTGAAAATTGTAAATTGATAATTGAAAATTGCATGGTATGCTTATAGCATGTTAAATCCTTTCCCCGCCCTACTCACCTTCGGTTTTTTCGCCCCATTGCTTCTTCGCCTCGCGCTTGGGGTTCTCTTTTTTGACTTTGGCCGGCACACCCTTACGAGGGGACGCGCCCAGCATGGACTGCTTTTTGAAGCGCTGGGATTGAAACAGGGTACGCGCTACGCAGTTATACTTGGTTCGGTTGAACTCATCATCGCGGTTATGTTTATAGTCGGCTTGTATACGCAAATCGCCGCCCTCATTGGTCTTGTGCTCTCACTCGCCGCGTATTACCTCAAAGGCAAACACGGCGCTCACATTGAACACCGCCGCCATCTCTTTTTCCTCACAGCCGTTATCTCTCTTTCGCTTCTTCTCTCGGGCGCAGGTGCTGTTGCTTTTGACTTGCCGCTCTAACTTCAAAATCGCGCGGGAGTATGGTATAACACGTGGGTTCCCGCCCATAGCTCAGCTGGTAGAGCAGCTCCCTT
>JBBUCR010000054.1:0-905 GCA_038057695.1 Patescibacteria group bacterium
GTCTAATATTTTCCCAGGTGATCCATACGCGCGTGAGATCGAATCGCCAAGTACTATCATGTCGCACGGCTTGACCACTTCCGATTCTCGGATGGCTGTTACTACTTCAGAAGATGGACCCCATCCCGAATTTTTTCCTGCAAGTCCGTAAATAAATTGCCAACTCTTGAAGTAGTCGACAGCTCCGATGTTGTACGCATATGAACCACCCGACGGGTATATGAATAAGCTGTCGGCGGACCAATCAAAGGTCATTCTTCGGTATGTGGGGCATTGATAAATACCCTTCCCCCAAGAAATATCGGGCATAATATCCTTATACCATGTCCCACCTTTTGGATCCGAATCATTGGGCATCCGTCTATAGAGCGGATATGACCCGTTTTCTTGCGCACAACTAAAGAGCGCAATTCCGATCTCCCGGAGATTATTCCGGCAGTAAGTCACCTGCGCTTCTGACTTGGCTGTGGCAAGCGCGGGCAAGAGTAAACTGGCGAGAATGCCGATGATCGCGATGACCACCAAAAGCTCAATGAGGGTGAAACCGTACCGCGTCGTTTTTGTTTTCAAGATTTTCTCCTCGGTTGATGTTCTTTGTCTAAGTCAAAGAACAAGTGTTTACTGTGTGCTACCACAGAAGCCGTTCCAAGAGGACGAGAGTTACAGCAACTACATATCGTTGTTTGTATAAAAAAATCCACCGGCAAAATGTTGCTGGTGGGTAATTGTTGGACAAATCTCCTTTTATTGAAGCACACCCTCAAGGTGAGGTTCGTTGTCTCTATGCCATCTCCGCATGGCATTTTCGCCTATATCAAAGAACAAATGTTTTTTATTGGCGGCATAGAGCGAGTGAAATGAAAACCCCCGCTGCCGAAGCAAGCGGGGGGTGACTCAAAACAAAA
>JBBUCR010000054.1:915-12306 GCA_038057695.1 Patescibacteria group bacterium
GACTCACGGCAACCCGGGTCGTTTGGACAGTGGCTGATAACCCGGATACCAACTAAGGTTCCACAGATTATCAAGTTTGGTCAACGAGACATGACCGTCAAAGAAGCCGACATTCACCGCGCCTGGTAGTGGTTTGTCCTCTGGCCAATTACGCGGAATGCTTCTCGGTCGATTCCCGTGGCGAGGGAGATTGATTCCGGTCAGAGCATAAGGATCCACACTGCTGCTTGTATTGGGGCGAGTGCCAGCAAAGAGATCCGTTGCCGGCTTATCTGTGGGAAACGGAAGCACAAAGGTGTATATCCCATCAACAAGGTACGGTACATCATTCGGGGGGTGCTTGAGATCCTCCTCGCGAAAATTGGGTCGACCTCCCCATACGCCGTTAAAACTATAGCTCCCCAGTACATCCGGCATCTGACGCACAGCGGGCATTTGGATTCTCCAGGCCTGTTCTATGTTCCCGAAACAGAAACCGAAAGATTGGGAATTATTTACCGCCGCTTCTGGGCACAAAAAGATTCCCTGGTCCTGTGGCTTCCAAAAAGGATTTACATCTTTTGTATCCACTAACTCCTCGTATGCGTTCCCAAACCAACCGATTTCTGATAGGCTCCCAAGAGAAGCGTGAACCCGGAGCAATACCTGCCTCTGGTTGTTGAGACAGATAACACTGCGCGCTTGGTGCTTTGCTCGCGCCAGCGCGGGAATGAGTAAACTAGCGAGAATGCCAATGATGGCGATGACGACCAGAAGTTCAATGAGGGTAAATCCATGTCGCGTTGTTTTTGTTTTCAAAGTTTCTCCTTAGGTTAGTTTTTTTGTTTAGGATTCTACCTATATACTCGCATACATTCAGTTATTTGTCAACTTTTTAAGCGAATTTTTATCCACACCAAACGAGCAAAAAACGCTTTCATTTTAAGGTGATTTTTGGTAAAATGAAGGCACTAAAGCCAGTAGTGCTTTTTATTTTTTATGGCAAAAAAGACGGCTAGAAATAAGGCGAAACAACCCCCCAAGGCAACCCCCTTTGTTAAGGGGGATAAGAACGGAAGCGGGCATCACTACGATGCCTCGTCTATTACCGTTTTAGAGGGTTTGGAGCCGGTGCGCAAGCGTCCGGGAATGTACATCGGCACTACTGGTCCCGACGGTCTCCACCACCTCATTACTGAAATCTTTGACAACTCGCGCGACGAGGCGATGGGCGGGTACTGCACCGATATTGAGGTGGCACTCCTGCCGTATAACCGGGTCCGCATCGTGGACAATGGCCGCGGTGTTCCCGTGGATACACACAAACAAACGAAAGTGTCCGCGCTTGAAACGATTATGACGACGCTTCACGCCGGTGGGAAATTTGGCGGCGATGGGTACAAAGTTTCCGGAGGTCTGCACGGCGTCGGCGCGTCTGTCGTGAACGCACTTTCCATTTATATGGAAGTGGTCGTGCACCGCGACAGCGGAATATTTATTCAGGAATATAAACAAGGCAAACGCAAAACGGCGGTCAAGAAAATCGGCAAATCAGATTTGCACGGCACCATTACCACTTTTGAGCCCGACAAGGAAATCTTCAAAGAAGGTGTGGAGTTCAATTTTGAACGCGTAGTAAATCATATGCGCCAGCAGGCGTATCTCGTGAAGGGTCTCCGCATCAGCGTGATTGACGCCCGCGCGATTCCGGAAGTGGATACCGCGGACATTTTCTATCTGCGCGAACTCGGGCTGGAAGCACCCTCTCAGACGTTCTGTTTTGAAGGAGGCCTGTCCTCGCTCGTGAAGCACTACAACGAACACTACAAGCCTGTACATAAAAACATCTTTTATGTTGAGCGAAAGACCGACGGCGTTGAAGTGGCGGAAATCGCGCTTCAGTACGTGGACGACATTTCGTCCCGCGTGATGCCCTTCGCCAATAACGTTTTCAACTCCGAAGGCGGTACGCACCTTACGGGTTTTAAAACCGCGCTCACAAGGACGCTCAATACCTACGCACGGAAGAATGAGTACATCAAAGAAAGTGAAGAGAATTTTACCGGTGAAGACGTACTGGAAGGACTTACCGCCGTTATTTCGGTGAAGCTCAAAGAAATTCAATTTGAAGGCCAAACCAAGTCAAAACTCGGTAGTATGGAAGCGCAATCCACCGTCGCGACGGTATTCGGCGAGGCGTTCTCGGCGTTTCTTGAGGAAAATCCCGACGACGCGCGGGCGATGGTAAACAAAGTTATTTTGGCACTCAAGGCGCGTAGAGCGGCGAAGGCGGCGAAAGACTCAGTACTAAGGAAGGGAGCGCTGGAAGGTATGACGCTTCCGGGGAAACTTGCCGATTGCGAGACCAAGAGCGCGGAAGAGGCGGAAGTATTTATTGTGGAGGGAGATTCCGCAGGGGGCTGTTTTCACGGGGACACCAAAGTAGCTCTCACTGACGGGCGAAATCTTTCATTTAAGAAATTGGTCGAAGAGACAAAAACCGGTAAGCAGAACTATTGCTACACCATTGACGAGAGTGGTACGATTCAAGTTGCTCCCATTCGACATCCTCGCATAACGAAAAAAGATACCGAAGTGGTAAAAGTCGTTCTCGATAACGATGAAGAAATTATCTGTACACCGGATCACCGTTTTATGCTCCGTGACGGCTCGTATAAAGAGGCGCGACAACTGACGTCCCATGATTCGATTATGCCGCTTCGTCGACAGATTTCACGACTTGGCAAACGCATCACCATTGAAGGTTATGAATTGGTTTGGAGTCCGGCTGAACATCGCTGGATATTCACCCACTTGGTTGCCGACCGATTCAATACAACTGAAAGCGTGTATCAGCGTGCGTCGGATACCCATGTGCATCACATGGATTTTAATAAACGAAATAATAATCCTGATAACCTGATTCGTTTGAACAAACAAGAGCATCTTGTTTTGCACACAGAAAATCTGAAACACACTCTGCATAGGGAGGATGCAAAAGAGAAGTCAAGAGAAGTGCATCAATCAAGCGAATACCGCGAAAAAATCCGGTCAATCATGACACAGCCAAGAATGCGGAAGATGCTTAGTATGCGTGCCAAGAAGCAGTGGGAGAGTGAAGTCTACAGGCAGTACATGGCCGAAAGATTCCTCGCATTTTATCGAAGTAACGAGGAATACCGGAACAAGAACAATGCGCTTTTAAATAAAGCGCAGCAAAAGCATTGGAGTGATATCGGTAATCGAATGAAGCAGTCAAGACGAACCGCAGAGTCTTTCAAGGCTCATCCTGAGCGCAAAGAGAATCTTCGAAGTGCTGCGTTACAACAGTGGCGCAACCCGCAACTTCTCACATGGCGAAAAAGCGAGACCAAAAAACAGTGGACACCGGAATTTCGGGAGAAGCGAAAAGTTGCCTATGCGCAAACATACCTTCGGAAAGCTTTAGGAGTCCTTCATGAGATATGGAGCGAATCCGGCGTTCTCGATGAGGCTCGGTATGATGCACTTCGAAAAGAAAAGAACGACAAGAGTTTGATACGTCTTAAAATTATTACAAGTCGCTTTTTCGACAATGACAAAGTTAAACTCGAGGAGGCAGTGTCAAACTATAATCATAGAATCAAGACGGTAGTATCTCTTTCTGAAAGGTTCGACGTATACGATATAGAAGTTCCCAAAACCCATAATTTCGCTCTCGCAAGCGGTGTCTTTGTGCATAATAGCGCGAAGCAAGGACGTGACCGGAGGACGCAGGCCATTTTGCCGCTCCGCGGAAAAGTCTTGAACGTAGAGCGCGCGCGGCTTGATAAAATCTTGGCGTTCGCTGAAATTAAAGCGCTTGTTATCGCGCTCGGTACCGGCATCGCGGAAGGGTTTGACGTCAGCAAACTCCGCTATCACAAAGTCATTATCGCGACCGATGCTGACGTTGACGGCGCACACATCCGGACGCTTCTTCTCACGCTGTTTTTCCGCTACTTCCGCGCGCTTATTGACGGCGGTTACATTTACATCGCCCAACCGCCGCTCTACAAAGTGAAGCGGGGCAAAGAGTTTTACTATTTCTACACCGACGAAACACGGGACGCCTTTTTGAAAAAGGAGGGAATTGAAGCAAAGGAGCTTGAGGAGGCCGGCGAGGACGAAGGAACAGAGTCCTAGGCGACCGAAGTGGAAACTTCGGAAGTCGACGCTAAACGCTCTACGCTAAACGCTAAACGCTCTCAAAAGGTTTCCATCCAGCGCTATAAAGGTCTCGGAGAAATGAACCCCGAAGAACTCTGGGAGACGACGATGGACCCCGAAAAGCGCGTGTTGAAGCAGGTGAATGTGCAGGATGCGGAAGACGCGGATAAAGTCTTTGATATCCTGATGGGCGAGGACGTGCCGTCCCGCAAGAGTTTTATCCAGTCAAACGCTACGAAGGCGACACTGGATATCTAATACTTGCATTACGTTGTTTATTATGCTATAACATAAATTGGATTATGCTTGAGAGTCCACCCGATTTTTCGGTTGAACATTCGAAATTGCGGGGAGATGTGAGCAATGAACGAATACTTGCCCCCGCAGTATCCGCTTTAGAACTTGAGCGGCTTTGTGACGGGGACGAACATCTTTCGAAATTGCTTCAGTCAACTTTCGCGCAATGTGCACGTTATACGGAAGACGTGGCACGGTTCTTACAAATTGAGGCAAAAGGGCATGAGGCGAAAGAGACCGGAGAGTATCACGAGATAGATAAAAAACGTGCACTCACACATAACGCCACGATTGACAGCATAAACATTTTAGCCCGAGAACTTTCTCGATACGGCCGGGACGGCTCTTGGGTTAAAACGCTTTCTGGGAATCGAGTGGCGTATATGAAATTCGCTCTTACGCTTACATTTGACCGGATGAAACCCTCAAAGTGAAGGATTTATGAAGAAACGAGAAAAAAAATTACTTCGGTATGTTGAATTGTCTGCGCGCGACTCAAGGGGTGGGTGCGATGAGGACTGTCAAAGAGAGAAAGCGGATCTTTTGAGAGAGCTGGGCCTCTCACACGAAGAAGCAATCCATGCTGGAAGAGTCTTGGTGGAGAAATTGGTGTGAAAACCTTCTTCCAGGAACATCGGGACACTGAACTACGAGTACAGTGTCCTATTTTTTTCCCTTAATTTCGGTTTGGAGGTGCGAGATCGTCTGTGCAATCAGAAAGGTGCTTTTATTCCCCGTTCGATTTTCAAGTGTGACCGTTCTGTCGGTCATTTCTTTTTCCCCAACGACTATCCAATAGGGCACTTTCTCAACTTTCGCCCCACGGACTTTCTTGCCCAGCGTTTCGTTTGAGGTATCCAATTCACTGCGGATATCGGCGGCTTGGAGCTGTGCGTGTACCGTCTTTGCGTATTCCATAAACTTCTCTCCGACCGGCAAAATTTTCACCTGCACCGGCGAGAGCCACAGCGGAAACGCGCCGGCGTAGTGTTCAATGAGAATCGCCATAAAACGTTCATACGAGCCCAAAATTGCGTGGTGAATCATCACCGGCGTCTGTTTCGCTCCGTCTTGTCCACTATACTCCAGTTTGAAACGGGCGGGCATCGCAAAATCAATCTGGATGGTTGCGAGCTGCCATTCGCGTCCGAGCGAATCCTTGAACATATAATCCAACTTTGGCCCATAGAGAGCCGCTTCTCCTTCACGGCGCTCCGCATTGAGCGACAGTTCATCCGAAATTTCCTTAAGCATAGCTTCGGCGTTCTTCCAGCCCTCTTCCGTTCCGATGTATTTTTCCGGATGCTCCGGGTCGCGCACCGAAAGAGACACCCAATGTTTCCCGAAAAGACCCACAGCCGTATAAAACTCCTCAATGATTTTCGCTATGTTTTTCGCCTCATCTTTAATTTGGTCTACACGGCAGAAAATATGCCCGTCATCAACTGTAATGGCCCGAACGCGTGTCAGCCCGCCTATCTCGCCAGGTTTTTCGTCACGATACTGCATGGTAGACTCCATATAGCGGAGGGGAAGATCGCGGTAACTTCTGGGGCGCGACGCGTAAATCTGCGTGTGGTGCGGGCAATTAACGGGCTTCATCACGAATTCGTCATAACGGCTCACAACTTTTATAAGTTCATCTCCGAACTTATCCGCGTGCCCGGAGATTTCATACAGCCTTCGTTTCGCGAGGTGGGGGATGGTAACCGGCAACATGCCGTATTTTTTGCTTATGGAAAGAAGTCTTTCCCGGAGCGCGTCGCGGATTATTGTTCCGCGCGGCGTAAAGAGGGGAAGCCCCGCGCCCACCAAATCGGAAAATGTAAATAAATCCAATTCTTTCCCGAGTTTTTTGTGGTCGCGCTTTGCCGCTTCTTCGCGCTGTTTTTCGTACGCTTCAAGCTCCTCTTTGGTCGCGAACGCAAGCCCGTAGATGCGGGTGAGCATTTTATTTTTTTCGTCCCCGCGCCAGTATGCGCCAGCGATGCGGTCCAGCTTCCAACCCGCGCTTCGCATTTCTTTCGCATCTTCAGTATGGCCTCCACGACACAGGTCGGTAAAGGTGCCCGACGTATAGAGTGTCATTTTTTCGCCTTTCTCTTCAATGCCGGCAATGAGCTCAAGTTTGTAGGGGTTGCCTTTGCACACTTTTCGCGCTTCCGCCGGAGCAACCTCTTTTCCTTCAAAGGTTTTCCATGTCTTCAAAATCTCCCGCATTTTTTGCTCAATTTTCGGAAGGTCGGTCTCTGATACCTGTGCCTTTTTATTCCCCTTAACAAAGGGGGTGCCCGAGTCTGCGAGGGCGGGGGTTGTGAACATCCCTCCTGCCGACCTGCCTGCCGAAGCCTCGGCGCAGGCAGGAGACGGCAGTGCTCCCTTTATTAAGGGAGATTCTCCAAAGTCAAAGTCGTAGTAAAATCCCGTATCTATCGCGGGACCAAGCGTGAGTTTCGTGTCGGGGTAGAGTTCCAACACCGCCGCCGCGAGCAGGTGCGCGAGCGAGTGGCGAATATGGGAGAGGTGTTCAGCGTCGGACATAGGTGAAATCATAGCAGTAATGTCCGTATTCGCAAAATCCTAAAGAAATACAAGGGAGATACAAAGGACTCACCTTTGTAACAAAGGTAAGTCCTTTGTGGGTGAGTAATTGAGCCACTCAATCAGTGAACGCTCGGCGTCTCTTTTTTTCTCAAAATAGTTGGGAAAGGCGTTTTTCTGCAGTATGACATCTTCCTTTCTGTGTTTCCCTCGCCAGTCGGGAAAACTGGAATATGGATAACGACTGATGTAATCGAATATCTTCCTTTGGTTTACATTCATATTCGTCTTCCAATTTGCATCAACAATTTTCGCTGGATTGAGATGAATATATGAGAACAAATACTGCAGGTGATTATCGGTATGCGCATGCTTTGCCTTGAATGCACCCTCAAACAGACTACCAGTCCGCCCATTTTTCTTATTGAAGTACATAGAATAGGCCGTCAAGAGTTTTCTCATAAACAAGCTGATGCCATCCTCCTCTTTCTCATGCACAAGAATGTGGAAGTGATTCGGCATGAGGCAATAGGCGCCAATATCAATCAGTGTTTCTCCGCGCTCAATGCCAAAGATATCCTGTTCTTCCAATTCACGAAAATTGACTGCAATCCTTCCGTTACACAAATACAAGATATGCATAAACCGCGTGTAGTCGGCGGCCGACTTGAAAATAGTTCTTTTCTCGGTTCCTCGGTTGTAGAGGTGATAGAACTCATCTACGGCAAACGGAAAGTTTCTCTGCATCCCATTATTCTACAAAGGACTCACCTTTGACGCACACCTTTGACGCAAAGGAGAGTCCTTTGTAGAGCGGGTGATTCGTTTAAGTTCCTTCACTTTTTCCGCGATAAGGGAAGGTGTGCCGTTGCGCGTGGAATAGCGGCCTTTGACGGTGATGCAGGATTCGGCGTTTAGAAGTTTTTTGAATTCCTCGTACACTTTGGGAAACACGACGACTTCAAGTGAGGACGTAAGGTCGGCGACACGGAGAAACGCCATCATATCGTTCTTCTTGGTGATAATCGGTTTCATTTCCTCTACGATCCCGCCGATGACGACGGTCATACCTTCCTTGAATTCTTCCTTGACGCGTTTAATCGTGAGCTCGCGCTTTTCCAAAATATCTTTGAATTTGTCCAATGGATGTCCGGAAATGTACAAACCGAGAAGCTCCTTTTCCCACGCTAGTTTTTCCTCCATCGTGGCTACGGGCGCGTCCAAAAGTTTCAGTGTCGGCATCGCGACGGTGTTTTCTAACCCTCCGAACAGAGAATCCTGATTCGCGGCTTGATTCGTACTTTGCTTGTTTTGTTCAAGCAGAAGCTCAATATTCGCGAGCATTTGTCCGCGCTCTCCCAGCTCGTCCAGCGCGCCGGCTTTGATAAGGGCTTCAAGTGATTTTTTGTTGAGATTCCGGTCTTTCACCCGTTCCAAGAAATCCGAAAGAGACTTGAACGCTCCGCGTTCTTTCCGCTCGGCGATAATCGCGTGCGAAATGCCCTCTCCGAAGTTTTTTATCGTCATAAGACCGAAGCGGATCCTATCTCCCTTACTAAAGGGAGCACTGGAATAGTCGTAGACTGTGCCGTCTCCTGCCTGCGCCGAGGCTTCGGCAGGCAGATCGGCAGGAGGGATGTTCACAACCCCCGCTCTCGCAGACTCGGGCACCTCTAGTCTACGACTATCTCGACTTTCTGAGGGGGATTTCACCACCGTGAATTGGCTGAAACTCTCGTTGATGGACGGCGGGAGCACGGGGATTCCCATTCGCTTGCACTCCGCGATGATTTCACCGATTTTTTCAACGTCTCCCGAATCGGCCGTAAGCACCGCCGACATATAAAGAGCGGGGAAGTTCGCCTTCATATACGCCGTCTGGTAGGCGACTTTGCCGTAGCTCGCGGCGTGCGCTTTGTTGAATCCGTACGCGGCGAACGGTTCAATGAGTCCCCACAATTTTTCAGCTTTCTCTTTTGTCATTCCGTTTTTAATGCATCCGGCGATAAGCTTTTCTCGCTGCGCTTGCATTTCCGCGGGAATCTTTTTCCCCATTGCCTTGCGTAGTTTATCGGCTTCAAGCCACGAATAACCCGCGAGTCTGATGGCGACGAGAAGCACGTCGTCCTGATAGGTGATGACACCATAAGAATTGGCGAGAATGTCCTTCATCCGCGGGTCAAGGTACTGCACCAGCGCCGGATTATGTTTGCGTTCAATGTACTGCGGAATCGTTTCCATTGGTCCGGGGCGATAGAGCGCGACCATCGCGTTAATATCGTGAATGGACGAAGGGCGAAGTTCTTTTAAGTACCGCGTCATTCCCGAACCGTTCAGCTGAAAGAGACCTCCGGTTTCGCCGAGCGCGAGCATCGCGAATGTCTTCTTGTCATCCAGCGGAACATTTTCAATATCAATATCCTTACCTTCAATCTTTTTCACGAGAGCCACCGCGTCAGCGAGAATGGAGAGGTTCTTAATACCCAGAAAATCAAATTTCAAAAGCCCCGCGTCTTCAACCGCGTGCATATCGTACTGTGTGATGAGCTTTCCTCCTTTCGGGTCAAGTTGAAGCGGGACGAAATCGGTAAGCGGTCGCGGCGAAATAACGACACCGGCGGCGTGTACGCTGATATGGCGCACACACCCCTCAATTTTTTTCGCCATATCAATAATTGTTTTCGTGTCCGCGTCGTCCTTGTAGAGCTTCGCGAGTTCCGGCACGAGTTCGCAGGCTCTCTCAATGGACATAGGGAAACCCTGCGAGCCGAACGGAATAAGCTTCGCGATGCGGTCGCCGAGCGAATATTCAAAACCCATCGCGCGCGCGATATCGCGCACGCTTCCGCGCGCCATCATTGTTCCGAAGGTGCCGATTTGCGCGACTTTGTCCGACCCGTATTTTTGTTTGGCATATTCAATCATTTCGTCGCGCCGGTTATCGGCGTAGTCCATATCAATATCGGGCGCCGACGGGCGTTCGGGATTGAGGAACCGCTCGAACGGAAGATTGTACAGAAGCGGATTGACGTTTGTAATGCCCGCAAGGTAGGTCACCAGAGAACCGGCGACGGAGCCTCGGATGGTCGTGAGAATTCCCTGTTCATGCGCGAATCGCAGAAGGTCCGCGACGACGAGAAAGTAGGGGGCATACCCCTTGTCCTTAATGATTTTCAGTTCATATTCCATGCGTTGCTCGAGCTCGCGAGTTTTCACGACCCCTCTCTTTTCAATGCCGGAATGCGCCATACTTCGGAGTTCATCATCATAGCTTTCACCGTCTTTTGTTTTATAGTCGGGGAACACCCACCTGCCGAATTCCAGCTCAAGATTGCACTTGCTCGCGATACGAGACGTATTCAGAACGGCCTCGGGAATGTCGCTGAACAGTTTCTCGGTTTCCTCCGGCGGCATAAACGAGAAATCGGAGTCGTCTGTCCGGGAATCTTTTGGCTCTCCCTGCGAGTTTACGAGCAGGAGTGTTTCCCGCGCCTTCTTCTCTTCAGGGAACAGATAATACACTTCCTGTGAAGCGACGAGCGGAACGGCATATCTTTTCCCAAGTTCCGCTATCTTCCGCATCATGTCGTCGTGTCCCTCTATCTGCGGATGACGGCTCACTTCAAGATAAAAATCATCCGGGCCGAAGAGGTTTGTGTAATAGCCAAGGCGCGCCTCAAGCGCTTTTTCATCATGCATGGAGAGGAGTCCGCTGATGTCGGAGTCAAACGCTGGCGCGATGGCGATAAGACCTTCTGCGTATTCGGTAAGAAGTTCGCGGTCAATCCTCGGCTTATAATAAAACCCCTCAAGGTATGAGCGGCTAGAGAGTTTCAGAAGATGACGGTAGCCGGTTTCGTTTTTGGCAAGCAGAAGAAGACGATGCCTCCGGTTATCTACACCGGTCTGCTTGTCGGCGCGGGAGCGAAGCGCGAGGTACGCGTGTATGCCGATAATGGGTTTGAGGTTCTTTTTCCTACACTCTTTGTAAAATTCAATCGCCCCGTAGAGATTGCCGTTATCCGTAAGCGCGAGGGCCGCGCAACCCGATTTTCTCGCGTGCGCCACGAGGTCGGGGATTTTCGGCAAGGCGGAAAGGAGACTGTAATGGGAGTGGACGTTGAGGGGGGTGTATTTCGGCATACTAGTTCGCAGGCGTGAACTTGCTCATAATGGCCAGTATAATACAATAGCGGTATAAGAGTAGTTTAAATTTTCAATTATCAATGTTCAATTTTCAGTGAATTTCCAATGTTTGAATTTTCAACAGTGAAACATTTCGGGTTTTGATTGAAAATTGAGAATTGTAAATTGAAAATTATTCATATCTTTATGGACGAAGTAGAATTCAGTGAAGAAAAAGAGGATGACGCTTCCATCAGGAAG
>JBBUCR010000055.1:0-3030 GCA_038057695.1 Patescibacteria group bacterium
CATTCATCCGGCAGCTTTTTGCGGAGTGTGAAGAAGCGAGGGTCAGGGGCTGGAGTCCGAGCAGATTTTCTTTCAACGTAAAAGGAGGACGCTGTGAAGCCTGCCACGGAAACGGGGAAATTGCGGTTGAGATGCATTTTCTTCCCACGGTGTATGTCACCTGCGATGTGTGCAACGGGAAGCGTTTTATGAAGGAGACGCTTGAAGTGAAGTATAAAAAGAAAAATGTGTACGAAATGCTACAAATGACGGTTGAAGAATCTCTCAAATTTTTTGAGGACATTCCGGCGGTGTATGACCGTCTGAAGACGCTTAATGAAGTTGGCCTCGGCTATCTAGAACTTGGCCAGTCCGCAACCACGCTTTCCGGCGGAGAGGCCCAGCGGGTAAAGATTTCATCGGAACTGTATCGCACACACGTTCAGAAAACCATCTATCTTTTGGACGAACCAACGGTCGGTCTGCACTATGAAGACGTAAAAAAGCTTATTGAAATACTGCAAAGGCTTGTTGACCAAGGCAATACGGTTGTGGTGATTGAACATAATATGGACGTGATTAAATCATCCGATTATATTATTGACTTCGGACCCGACGGCGGGGAAGGAGGCGGAAGAATTGTGGCAAAAGGAACACCGGAGGAAGTGGCGAATAATAAAAAGTCGTACACAGGAGAGTACTTACGAAAGGCACTAAGGTAGTTTCTTCATCCCCTCCTCGGTTGAGGTGAGAAGCGAACACTTGCCTGCCCGCCAAAGCCGCTTCGGCGCAGGCGGGAGGCGGGGTGGTGTCGTTTTCCGGCCAGACAATAAAAAAACCAGCCGCTCCGTACATTTGCAAATGTATGGAGCGGCTGGCGAGTTTAAGGTCGGTCAGTTAGGTAAAAGGTCGAGCTTCTGGAGAGCCTCCCCTAAAATCTCGATCTTAAAAGGCTTTGGTAGCATCACCTCCGGTGCGTATCGGCGAATAATTCGGGTCGCTTCTGGGTCAGCGTCAATGAGTGCGCTGTAGACGCAGACGCGGCAATTCGGATAGAATCGCCTAATTGACTCCATAAGCGTAGTGCCGTACCCGTCGGGGAGCTGGTAATCCAGAACTGCAACATTAAATTGGAACTGCTTGCCCCGCTCCGCGATTATCCGGATTGCCTCCCCGAGACTGTGGGCGACCGTAAAGTCAGCGTCAACACCAAGCGCCCTCATCAACTTTATTGTAATTTCCGCTACGACCTCCTCGTCGTCCAAAAATAATACAGTTTTTTTCATTTTTTCAATACGCAACGTTGTTTAGAGTTGCGCCTTTCTAGAAATAAATATAGCATATAAACTATGTTGCGTCAACATTTACAAAGAAAGGAGAAAATCCCTCCTGCCGGAGACGACAGGGCTCCCTCTACAAAGGGGAGAATTCCCGATAGTCCCGGTGTGTACTTTTTCCTTGGGAGGCGCCGAAAGATTTTATACATCGGCCGAGCGACTTCGCTCCGGAACCGTGTGCGAAGTTACTTCACGCCTGATATCGCGGAAAAGCGAAGCGCGTGGATTGCGAAGATGCTGACCGAGGCAAAAAGGGTTGATTTCCGAGAAACCGATTCGGTACTTGAAGCAATCCTGCTTGAGGCCGATTTAATCAAGAAATTTCAACCACCATACAATACAGACGAAAAAGACGACAAAAGTTTCAACTGCGTCGTTATTACCGATGAAAAATTTCCCCGCGTTTTACTTATCCGTAAACGCGAGGTTGATTCCTATCGGAAGAGGTTGAACCTCAAATCGGAAAAGAGGTTCAACCTCGTTCTCGTTTATGGACCGTTTACGAATGGCGGGCAACTCAAAACCGCGCTAAAAATTATCCGCAAAATCTTTCCGTTCCGAGACGCGAAGTGTCGAGTATCCTCCGAGGTTCAACCTCAAAAAGGGCCAGAGGTTGAACCTCGAAAACTGAGGCCTTGCTTTAATCGCCAAATCGGGTTGTGTCCGGGTGTTTGTACCGGAGAAATATCAAAACAAGAGTATGCAAAAACCATCCGAAACATCCGCTTATTTTTTGAAGGCAAAAAGGATCGGCTTTTGAAATTACTTGAAAAAGAGATGAAAACAGAGGCGGAGCGGCAGGAATTTGAAAAGGCAGGTGAAGTAAAGCGACAGATTCTTGCCCTTACGCACATTCAGGACGTTTCCCTTCTGACGAGAACCCCTCACGACGAACGACGAACTACTCACGTCCGCATTGAGGCCTACGACCTATCGCACTTCGGAGGAAAAGAGAGTGTGGGTGCGATGACCGTCACTTTGGGCGGGACGGCGGCGCCAAGCGAATATCGTCACTTCAAAATCCGCGGGATTCAAGGCGCGCACGAAACGAAAGGGTTGTCGGAAATGCTCCGGCGCCGTTTCCGTCATCCGGAATGGAGATTTCCGGAACTTATCGTGGTTGATGGTAATGAGATTCAAAAAAATGCGGCGGAGCAGGCAATAGCGGAACGTGGCCTCGCGATTCCCGTCGTCGCGGTTGTAAAAGACGAAAGACACCGCCCACGCGAAATTCTCGGTTTGAGCGAGTTAAGGATAAGGGATAAAGGATTAAGGATCGGAGTCCTTTTTGCCAACAGTGAAGCACATCGTTTCGCGCTGAAACTCCAGCGGAAAAGACGTGATATACTTTCGTAATGTTTTCAAAAACCCGTGTCGCCGTGCTTCGCGGCGGACCCTCAAGCGAATATCACGTCTCCCTGAAGACAGGAGCGACGGTGCTCGCGAATCTTCCCGAGTGCTATCATCCGATTGACGTATTTATAGACTTGGACGGCGCGTGGCATTGCGGAGGGAAAAAGGAAAAGCCGCATACTATTCTTGGCAGAGTGGATGTTGTGTGGAACGCGCTCCACGGGGAATTCGGCGAGGACGGCGCGGTTCAGGGACTGCTGGAATTGCACGGTATCCGGTTTTCGGGCACGAAACGTCTTGGTGCCGTTTTTTCTTTTAATAAATTTTTGGCGAAGCAACTGATGGAGAAAGAAGGCATAAA
>JBBUCR010000056.1:0-2808 GCA_038057695.1 Patescibacteria group bacterium
AAACGGCCTCGCGTTACCGGAGATAAAAACCAAAGACGCGAAGACGATACTTGTGAGTCTCGCCAAGCTAAAAGGGTTTGGGGCGCTTCTCAGAGGCAAAAACGCGGCGCATATAATCATCCCCGCGAAGAACACGCACATTGAGAGAAGTTTCCGCAATTTTTCCCACATTTCGGTTGGGTTGGCGCAGAATCTTAACCTGCTTGATGTCCTCACCTATAAATATCTTATCGTTGCAAATCCGGAAGAGAGTATAAAATCGTTAGTATAACGCAAGACGTATAACGTACAGCGTAAGGCAAAAGAGTACGCTCTGACGCTACACGCTACACACCATGTCATTCCTTATGTCATTCCTTAATTTAAGAAAAGAAAAGAAAGAAGCCTCGGTACCCGCCAAAAAGCTGGTTCCGAAGGAGGCCGCTCCTAAAAAGATTGTCGTAGCGGAGGGAGCGAAGACCGGAAAGGGTTTCAATACCGCACGCCCCCAGTCTACGACTACCTTGCACATCCTTATGCGCCCGCACGTTACCGAGAAGGCGAGCGCTTCCGCGGAGAAAGGCGTGTATGTGTTCAGAGTGTCGCTTGACGCGGGGAAGCGTGAGATTACAGAGGCGATACGCGCGCTGTATAAAGTAACCCCCGCCAAAGTAACCATTGTGAATATGCCGACGAAGCGGACCATCGTGAAAGGACGCCTCGGTATCCGCGCTCGAGGGAAGAAGGCGTATGTGTATCTGAAGAAAGGGGAAAAGATAGAAGCCAATTAAAAGCTTATAGCTTATAGCCGATAGCTTTTAGGAAGAGAGTCAAGTTTCTTTTTCTGAAATCTATAAGCTATAAGCTAACAGCTATAAGCTATGAAATTCTACAAGCCCACATCCAAATCACGCCGCAGTATGACCGGTATCAATTACCGGGAATTTCTGACGACAAGCAAACCGCACAAAGCGCTTGTCTCCGGAGGAAAGCGCGACCAGGGACGCAATAATTACGGGCGTATCACCGTCCGGCACCAGGGTGGGGGACATAAGCGCCTCTTCCGCGACGTTGATTTCAGGTACAACAAATTTGATATTCCCGCGCGCATCGCGAGCGTGGAATACGACCCCGACCGTTCGGGCTTTATCGGCCTCGCGGTGTACAAAGACGGCGAAAAACGTTACGTGCTTCTCCCGCTCGGCGTCAAAGTCGGTCATACGTTTTTGGTTTCCGAAAAAGCTCCGGTACTCCCCGCAAACCGCCTGCCGCTCCGCGCCATTCCAGTTGATACGTTTGTGTATAACGTGTCACTCAAGCCGGGCGGTAAAGCGCTCCTTGCCCGTTCTGCGGGAAATGCCGCGAAAGTGAAGGCACAAGAAGGTGCCTATACGTTCATTGAACTTCCTTCAACCGAGGTGCGGAAAGTCATTAACACCGCGTGGGCGACCATCGGTACCGTGTCCAACGAAGAAAATCATTTGGTAAGCATTGGTAAAGCGGGCCGTTCACGCTGGCTCGGCATCCGTCCGACCGTGAGAGGCTCCGCCCAGAACCCGCCTGACCATCCGTACGGTGGAGGCGAAGGACGACAGGGACGAGGACTCCGTCGTGCCAAAACCCGCTGGGGCAAGCCGTCAGGCAAGGGACAGAAAACCCGGACACCGAAGAAATACTCAAATGTTTTCATCGTCTCCCGCCGCAAAGTCGGCTCTAAACGAGGAACCCCGTTGCATTAGACACGAAAGAAAGAAGGCCTCCACTTAACTGGACGGAGGCTTTTTCGTTTCTTTGACCCGTGCTAGAGTAACGAAAGAAAGGAGGGACTATGACCGTTCCCTTTGAATATATCACCACAATTACTGAACGGATACCGCCTCCTTCCGAGGAAAGACACGTCTTTCTGCCCGCACTCACCAAAGCCCGCCCTCCTTCGGAAGAGTTCAACAAATGGACTATGGAAAATTGGTGGATGTATAACCTCAGTGTCCATTACCGGGACAAACCCGAAGCGCAGACACTCGCTCTAGAGCTTGAACGGGTGTTTGCAGAGAATGAGCATCATCCACGGATTGCAGAAATTCTAACGCGTCTCCGGGAAATCGAAAGCACTCCTGTCAATCGCATGACCTCTGCCGAGAGGTGGAACCGAACCGCACGGGGACTTGCCGATGATATTGGAGGGGGAAGCGACAAACGAGGCAAGCTCGCAAAACGGCTCTCAAAGCGTTACTCCGGTGTTGTGCTGGAAGCGTTGTGCGGATTTAATTCATACCTCCTGTCTTCTTCAGACCGGACAGTTATCGCTCTCGATTATTCTCGGGAAGCTCTTGAGCGATATCCTTATCCCGATAGGACACGGATATGCGCGGACCTTAATACTATAGGGCGGAACGAACATCTTCCGTTCGAATATGGGTACTTTGATGCGATAACCGTTTGCTTCGGTTTTCGCTATCCGGTAAGAATACGTCCGGTGCTTCAAGAGTTCCACCGCATCCTTAAAAAGGGAACAGGCATACTGTCGTTTATCGAAAATCCATATTCCGGATATGAAGACCTCTGTAAACGCCGATTTGACCCGAAGACGTGCGGTAGACATCTGCGTGCCGTCGGGTTTAAGGTGGTAAGGATAACTCCGCTCTCTGCATTGTCCGACCCACGGGTGGTTGCAATGGGGAATGTGGACTATCACGTCGAAGCGTTTTGTTAAGGCCGTCTTCCGATGGGGAAGCGGCCTTTCTGTATGTTTGACTTTTGGCCGCTATTCCTGTTAGTATTGCCCACACTACGCGGATATGCGCAGATAGGGAACGCAGATAGACGCGG
>JBBUCR010000057.1:0-1035 GCA_038057695.1 Patescibacteria group bacterium
AGAGAAATTCGGGTTCTTTTTCTGGAAGCTATAAGCTATAAGCTAACAGCTATAAGCTAATGAGAATCAGCGGCATCACCATCCCCGATAACAAGCGTTTGGAATACGGCCTCCGTATCATCTACGGCGTTGGTCACTCGCTCGCTCTCGCCATTTTGAACGACGCGAAGGTAGACCCGGCGAAAAAGTCGAAAGAATTAACCGCGGACGAAGAAAACGCCATCCGCCGTGAAATCGAAAAATATACGATTGAAGGAGATTTGAAACGTGATATTTCCGGAAACGTGAAGCGGCTCAAAGATATCAAAGCTTACCGCGGTATCCGGCATTTGCGAGGTCTCCCGGTGAGAGGACAGCGGACGAAGACCAATTCACGAACCCGCCGTGGGAATATCCGCAAGACCATGGGTACCGGACGACGGGCGGTAGAGAAGAAATAAGCACGAAGCACGGAATCATCCGAAGCACGAAACAAATTCCAAGCGGCACATTTCAATGTTTGAGACTTTAGAATTTAAGATTTAGATTTTGTTTCAAATTTCGATATTCGAATTTCGGATTTTTAGAAAAACATGGGCAAGAAACGTATAGTCGCAAAGGGGGAAACCGAAGGCACGGGGAGTGTCGCGCGTACGCCGGCTTCAAGAAAACGCGTTCTTGACCGCGCGGTGTTGCATGTTGACTCGACATACAATAACACCCGCTTGACGCTCGTTGATGAAAAGGGTAACGTGGTGGCCTTTTCGTCCAGCGTAGCCCTCGGCTTTCAAGGGGCGAAGAAGGGGACTCCATTTGCAGCCGCCAAAGTCGGAGAAACCATTGCAGCGAAGGCGCAGGCGATGGGAGTCCGCGACGTCAGCGTGGTGGTGAAAGGAGTCGGTTCTGGTCGGGAATCGTCAATCCGAGGTTTTGTTAATAAGGGTTTTTCCATTACCTCCATTAAGGACGCGACGCCGGTGCCGCATAACGGCCCGAGACCACCACGCGCACGAAGAGTTTAATATGATACGAAACAACGAATGGGTACTAATGCAA
>JBBUCR010000058.1:0-3682 GCA_038057695.1 Patescibacteria group bacterium
GGAGGACGCTCACCCGGACTTTGTATCTTCCGGCGGGTAGGCTACTTGGAATGAGCCAGAAAAAGTTCCGCGCGGTTCCTGAAAGCGTGGAAGAGGCGATGGCGTAGGACGCGCCGCGCGCGTCTATAAGGTCAATGATGACGCCATTTTTAAGGAGAGGAACGTCGCTTGCCATCCACACGATGGTGCGTCCTTCTTCCTGCGTCCATATTTCATTTCCGTTCGGGGACATCACCGTAATTCCAGGTAACTCCGCCGCGGATAGCCGCTGAGGTAGCTCTGAAGTGAAACGAACGGTCACGGACTTCTTTGCCGTATGTCCTTTTCCGTCAGCGCACACAACGGTGAATGAGCGAGGTTTCGTTATCCGCCCGAATTGCACTCCGGCGGTTTTAAGCGCGGTAGCCGTCCAGTCCCCCGCACACGCCGTGGCGCCCGTGGCAGACCAGCGGATTTCCAGTCGGCTTCCGGAAGGCACGGCGACGGATAGAGCCGAACCATTCACCGTAAGCGTAAGAGCGGGCATGCTTCCCGACGCGGAAACATTCTGCGCCACTACAAGGAAAGACGCGCTTGCGAGAAAAATCGAGAGAAAAAAGGGAAAAAGAATATGGCTACTGAAATACCCCGGATTATGAAATGAGGATTCCATATCGTCATTGCGACTGCGAGGCTTTGCGCGGCAGGAAGCAATCCAGATGTTTTCCTAAGGATTCCTGGATTGCTTCGCCCTCTACGGGGCTCGCAATGACAGTACCTATGCGAATTTCGTAACTCGGGGTGAAATAGAGAGTCATTACCGCGATGGGAAAATAGAGAGTTCTTGTGTTGCGGGATACTTCGTTCTGTCTTTTTTCCCAGTACCCCCTCAGGCTTCATAGCATACTTACTGCGAAGGAGTCGTGGTGGCACCGACGGTGAATGTGGCGTCGCTTAAGTCGGAAGAGATGTTTGTATTTCCGCTCCGAAGCGTCGCGAGTAGTTTATAGTCTCCAGAAACGGTTTTGGCCGGACCGTTTGGACAGATGCCCGAGAGCGGAATCGTCACCGAAACCTGCCCCGCGCTACCGACGACACCGGTAGCGATTTTACACACGAGGCTCGCGTCAATCGGAGGATACGGCACGAGCGTGAGGTCAACCACTCCCGAGAGTTTAGCCGTAAATCGGTAGAGATACGGCGAACCGAGTGAAACCGTTTCTCCCCCATTCGGGGACACAATACTAATGGCGTTACTGCTCGCCGCGGTGGGAGACAGCACCGTAATTTTCGCGGATACGCCCCGTCCGTAGTTCGGATTATTCGGAAGATAGACGTAGAAGTTGGCGGCAACCGTTTTGGCATCCGAGGACGAGTTGACAAGGGTTATGGAGTAATCGGTGCTTGATGCCATGTAGGAAGTCACACTGATATACCGATTACAGGTATTGGGGACCGAGGCCGTGACGCCATCCGGACAGAATATGTGCAGTGAGCCTTTGAAGGCATTCGGGGGAAACACGAAACGAAAGCTTACGTTGCCGCCAGAATTAATGGACGCGGCAGACGACGTAATGGATTGGATATCGGCAACAATCGGAGCGGTGAGCGTCACAGGAGTATCGCTGACAGCAAAAAACTTCGTTCCTTTGCCTTCCAAATACACTTTCACCCTATACGAGCCGGGGAGTAGCGTGAACGTACCGCCAGGACACGCGAAACCGTAGAGGAGGCCGATGAGCGCCTCGTTACTCTGGCGGGGTACGCTTCCCATCAGGCACTCGCGGCCAAAGGCATCAAGCAACGCGACCTGCAGTTTTTCCTTTCCGATTTTCGGTATTCCGTCCGCGCGCCACGATACCCGCATTGACTGACTGGGGTCCGTTGTCCGCGTCATCACATAACTCTCTCCGCTGACCGGAGAAAGAACAGTTATCGCCGGTGGCGCGGGAGTCACCGTAACCGCTCCAGAACAGGGCGCGAAACCCGTTTCTCCCGCCCCGTCGCGAACAAAGACGACGGCTGTTTTTCCGCGCGAAGGGGCGGCGGAATAGTAAATGACGTCAAGAAATCTGCTGTTTGATGTGCTGGTGGATGCGCGCGTCGGGAGAGACGAGATTCCGTCGGTACCGCCCCAGCTATACACATAAGGTGCTTTCCCGCTTGTCGTCGTGGCCTCCCACGTCACGACTTCTCCAGTCTCCGCAGTCACGATACTCGGTGAGCAGGAAACCGAAAGTCCTCCGGAAGCAGGCAAAGGAGTAATGGAGAAATAATCGGCGCTGACGTCATAATTACAACCGCTGTCCGGCAAGACGCAAAAACTCCCGTTTGCGCCTGCGGAAACCGCGATAACTTTATACGGCCCCTTTGAGAGCGAGGTTACCGGCTGGCTGACCGTTCCGGTAATATCCGAAACGTTCCAGCCGTCCCAATTGAACGAACTGTTTGGCTTTTCGCTCCTTGAAATCCAACCGAGAACCGTATGGTTGGTGTCAAACGTCTCGTCAATCAGCCCAAGTTGCACTTTTCCCGTTCCGCCACGCCATGAAATACCGACAGTCTGCCACGGCAAGAAGCTCGCGGCGGTATCCGGCGAGAGCACCGTTACGGAAGTCGTGGCGGTAGGGTCAACCCATGGTGTTTCAACAAAAGACGCGGAGGAGGTCGTGGATACGGTGGCCCGCCCACTGAGGACATCACTCACTCCTTGCACCAATGAATCAGCCGCGCCAAAGGAACGGAGTAGCGCGACAATCGCTTGAACTTGCTGGGAAGAAAGCGCGGCGGCATCCGCTAATGCCGATTGGGGAAGCACGGCGGGAAGGCCGATACTTACGCAAAGAACGCTGACGATAATGAAACGCTTCATAACTGTTTAAACAACAAAAAGATTCCACTGAGAGGAGTAATTGTACCACATCGGATTCGCTTTTTCCGCAAGCGGAAGACGAAAAGGCGGGTCATTGGCTAAAAAAGCTCTTGTGTCAGTCCTTCAGGGGAAAATAAGCGCCATAACGACAGAAAGGCCGAAGCAAGAAAATCATTGGAAAACGAGGTCTTCGTCGTGGGTGGCGGAATGATAAGCGTAAAGTGGTTCTTCCCGTCACCTAAATCGCATTCTTCATGGCCGGCCGCACTTGTTTCCACGCGGGTGGCAAACAAAACGGTGTTCCCCGCGCACGGCACTCACCACTCGGGATTCAACGCCGGTATGGTAGCGTACACATAGCGGAAGTTCTCAAGCCGGCTGTTAAGGGGGTCCACGGGAATCGGGTTAAGATACGGCTTAAGCTTTTTTTTGAAATCGCTACTCGCGGTATTGTTCTTCCAGTATCCATCGCTTGAAGGAGTGCCTAAAAACACATATGACGGGAGGGTTCCCGTATCGTGGGAGTACCGCAGGAGAGCCTTTTTGATAATCGCGAGGTCGGCAAGACGCCTAGCGTCGCGCTCCGCCCGCGCGAGCACCGGAGCATACGGGACACATCCGGAAAAAGCGGAAACGGTATCTTGGAGATACGCCAAGATTTCCGCGGAGTCCGTGGCGGTTATTTCCCCGTCACCGCTCACGTCGGCTTCAACGATTTGCGCCTCGGTAGGTATGCGGGCGCTTGAAAGAATATCGTTCACGATTCCGGCGTCCTCCGAAGTAATGAGTCCATCGCCATTCACATCGCCAAGCGGAGGACAGGGCACCGAG
>JBBUCR010000059.1:0-1833 GCA_038057695.1 Patescibacteria group bacterium
AATTGTTAGCAGTTGCGATAGAAGCGGCCAAGAAAGGAGGCGCGGTGGTTTCAAATTATTTTGAGACGGCCCTCCGGCGTGAAGTAAAAGAGGACAAGAGTTTTGTGTCCGCTGCCGACAAAGAAGCGGAAGCGGCAATACTCAAGGAAATAAAGAAGCACTATCCCGACCACGGAATCTTGAGCGAGGAAAGCGCGGAACAAAAAAGCAGCTCGCCCTACCAGTGGGTCATTGACCCGCTTGACGGCACGGCGAATTTTCTGAACGGCATTCCGATGTTCGCCGTTTCGGTCGCGGCATTGAAGGATGGCGTGCCGATTGCCGGTGTCGTCTATCACCCCGTGGGGGGCGCGGTATATGCGGCGGCGAAAGGGAAAGGTATGACGTGGAAAGGAAAAGCCGCCCGCGTGTCCGAAGACACCCATGAACACGCGATGATTTCTTTCGGACCGGGCAAGAAAGAAAAAGAGCGCCTCAACAAAATGCTCGGGAGTGCGGAATCGTTCGTAAAGTCAAAACGGTATTTGGGCTGTACCGCGCTTGAACTCGGGTTTGTCGCGCGGGGCGGCACCGAAGGATTTATCTGCATCGGGCTGAACAAATGGGACTATGCCGCGGGGGTACTGTTGGTGCAGGAAGCCGGAGGCACTATCACGGACTTTGCAGGGAAGCCGTGGGTGTTTGGCACAAGCGACTATTTCATCGCTTCAAACGGTAAGATACACAATGAGCTTTTGGCACTTGCCAAAATGGCCGTCTGATGCCTGCTCCCCCAGTTCCACTATACTACAGAGTATAGGAGAACTGGTAAACGACAGATTAAGGATTAGGTAAGGGAGGCGATGAGTCCGGGTAATTTCTTGAAAGAGCGTGTGTGCGCGTCCGCGTCTGCGTGCCTTTTCCCGCCGTACAAAATTGTTTTTATCCCCGCGGCCTCGCCGGCTTCAATGTCGGTATGCGAATCGCCGATGTAGACGCATTCGCTCGGTTTCAGTTTCAAACGCTTCGCCGCGAGAAGGAGCGCCTCGGGGTGGGGCTTATGATGCGTCACGTCTTCAACGGTGATACAAACAGAGAAGTATTTTTTTGTTTGCGCGAACGGGAAATAGCGTTTTGAGAGTCCGTCTTTGTTCCGGCTGGTAATGATACCGAGCTTGTATTTCTTGTGGAGTACCGCGAGAGTTTCTTTGAGCTGGGGCGGTTCGGAAAGCATTTCGGAAGGATACGGGACTTTTTCTATAATCTCATGAATCCTTTCCAATTCCTCGGTGAGTTCAGCTTTCGCGAGATGTTTAAGCGCGTAGGGAAGCGGCAGGTGAAATGCTTGCCCATACGCGCGTTTAGTCGGTTTCGGATACCCCATTTGTACCACAAGGTCCTGAAGCCATTTAAATCCCGCGTCAAATGAGTCCAAAAGGACTCCATCTATATCAAACAAAACTGCTTTAATCATGGTGGGGAGTTATAGAGTATAAAACGGAAAGGATAAAGATAGTACTCATGCGTTTACGTCATTGCGAGCGCAGCGAAGCAATCCAGATACGCATAGGGTAAACCTGGATTGCTTCGGGGATACCCTCGCAATGACAAAATATGCTCAACGCATAAGTCCTAAAAGGGAAAAATATCGGCACCCGCGAAGAAATCGGGTGCCGTGCGGTGAGAAACGAGAGAAGGAAAGAACTTAGGCGGGTTGTGCTTTCGGTGTCCGCGTCGTTTGTTGGAAAGTAGATTGAGGAAGTCGTTTGACGATAGGTTTCTGGAGCACTTTTGGTTTCTGATCAGGTTTTTGCGGTTCGGGACCTACTGCAGGACTTCGTGGACTTGTCGTGT
>JBBUCR010000060.1:0-1899 GCA_038057695.1 Patescibacteria group bacterium
CGGCGAGTTTACGATATCTTTGAGGTTATACCCAAAGTACCCCAGCACGACAAGCGCGATAACGATAAGCAGTATCATTTTGATGAATCCCCCACCCCGCCTGTACGGTGTAGTTTTCATTGTGATTTATAGTATAACTCCGCCTCTCAAAAGCACAAAGCACAGACCACACAAAATCCAAACAAAACACAAACTTTCTCAAAACACAAACGCTATGTTTCTTTGTCTTGCTTTTTGCATTTGTTTTTGGCTGTTTGTTTGGTTTTTGTGCACTGTGTTTTGTGCTTTCCCGCTATCATAAATACGATAACGGGTTAAGGTATGCCTTCAGGTCCGCGATTGGCATCGTGTAGGTGCCTTTGCACACCGCGCTTTTACGGTCCATAATGCGCACCCCTTGGGTCGCATAGACGGTTAAGTGCAGATGCGGGCCGGTTGAGTAGCCGGTATCTCCGCTGTAGCCGAGGAGTTCTCCCGTTCCGACAGTTTGTCCCGACGACACTTTGATAAGCGAAAAGTGCGCGTACAGCGTGGAAAGGCCGTTTGCGTGCTCCACCAGCACCCATTTGCCATATGAGGCTCCCGGACACACGGCATCGGTGTTGCCTGTTCCCTTCACCACCCCGCTAAGAGCCGATTTGACCCGCGTACCGATAGACGCTCCAAAATCAACACCGTTGTGTCCTCTGCCGTTGTACGCTCCGCTTTTGGCGAAGGCCGTGTCGCCGAATTTTTGTGTAATGCGAATGCTATCAAGCGGCCACTTCAAAACGCCGGAAACCGCTGGCGGAAGCTTGGATGGGTCTATGGCGAAGCGCAGTTCCGATTCAAACTGCAAAAGTTCTCGCTCAAACGCGTCTCGCTTCGCCACCTTTTCCGCGAGGATTTTCCGGTACTCCGTTTCCTTGCTTTTGGTTGCCGAAAGCAGAGCATTCTTAGCTTTTCTGTTTTGGGCAAGCAAGGCATTTTGGTCCGCGAGGTCGCCGCGGAGCGAAACAAGCTCTGCGCGGTTTTTTTTCGTTTCCGCCTGTACACCCTCCAAATTTGCCTTTAGCTCCCGTGTTTTATTCAAATCATCCTCCAGATTTTTCTGAAACCGCTGTAGGTCGTCAACCATCCCCCAGACCGTGGAGAGCGTCGCTCCCGAAAGCAGGGTTTCAACAAGTGTCTGCCGCTCCGCTCCGTTCATATTCCGTATCGTTTGTCCGAGCGCGTCCGTGCTCTCGCCGATTCTGTTCTCCTTGACGTCAATGGCGTCCGAGAGCTCCTGCAGGCGGAGGTTCACCGCGGAAATGCGGTTTTCCGTAAGCCTGATTTGCGCGGAGAGTTTCTTTTGTTCAAGGTCTATGCCCTTAATAGTACTCTGAAGCGTTTTCGCTTCTTTGCCCGTTGTTTCCAATTGCTCCTGATAACCGGCAATTTCCTTTTCAAGGTCGGCAATGGCGGTATTCCGGTCGGCGATTTTATCCTTTAGGTCGGTTATTGTGTCGGCAACAGCAAAACTGCCCGTTGAGTAGAGCGTCAGCGAAAAAAGGGCAGCCAATAACACGCGCGACATGCCTCTATCATAGCAGAAATCAGGCCGGTTTTCGTTTCAAATACTGTTTATTGAGCCAGTTCAGTTTGTTTATATCAAACACCGCCCCGCCCTTCTGTACCCGTTCTAGCTGAAACTGCTCTATAAGCTCGGAGAGCGAAAGCACCTCGCTTGCGTCAGAAACTTTCGGGTGCCAGCCGAGAAGCGCGAGAAAATTAACCATCGCCTCCGGGAGCATGCCCTCCATGCGCCGCCGATACGTTCCGTCGCGAAAGGCAGTGATGTCGATGGGCCCGAACAGTTCGTTGGGTTCGGTGAAGCGCGTCAGCAGGTACTCGAAATAACGCGCGTCGACGAGTTTC
>JBBUCR010000061.1:0-4984 GCA_038057695.1 Patescibacteria group bacterium
TAACGCCTGCAGGGTCACGAACCAGAAGAATTTTTTGTTCATGTGTATCCCAGAGCGCGAATGCGAAAATACCTTCAAGCCGCGCGAAGGCTTTCTCGCCCCACGCCTCGTATGCCGCCAAAATCACCTCGGTATCGCTCTCACTTTTCCATGGAAAGTCCCCGAGCTCTCTTTTTAATTCCCGATAATTGTATATCTCGCCGTTGAACGAGATGATAAAGCGTCCGTCTCTGCTCTTCATCGGTTGAGCCCCCGCGGGAGAGAGGTCAATAATCGCGAGTCGGTTGTGTCCGAGTGAAATCTCGGGTGCGACAAACAAACCGGTGCCGTCGGGTCCGCGGTGGGCGGTTGCGGCGTTCATTCTCTTTATGAGACCTTCATCACTCCATGTAAAACCGTTGATACTGCACATATACCCTTCAAACTTCTTGGCTATTAAAAAAGTTGCTCAGAGTCTTTCGAAGATAGTTATGCCCCCAACCTGTCTTGAGATACTGTTCACGTTCAAACGCATCCTTAGCATTGAGATAGAGTTCACAATAAATAAGTTTGAATTGAACACGCTTCTTTGTGGAAGCAACTTTTTTTGCATTATGCAGTGCTAGTCGCTTCTTTATATCCTAAGTGCACCCAATATAGAAATTATGATCACTGTCACTTTGTAAGACATAAACGCACTGCATAATGTGTAGCCAAGAAGTTTATAGGGTGGACTTTAACTCTTTTCAACGATGAAATTGTACGCGAGGGGAAACTGTGCTTTGAAGTTGCGGTTTGGCTTTATCCCCTGAATGAGGCCGTCCAGACACCAGACAATCGGTAGAAAGACAAGTTGCAAAGGACTCCAGACAAGCATATCCAGCTGTTCGTACGCTGCTAGGAATGGCCCCCTTCCTATCGGCTCAATCACTCTCACGGTAAAGCCATGCTTGGTAAATAATCGTTCCAACGCCTCCTTGGTGAAGCGGACAAAGTCGTGAGGGTCAGGATGTACATTCACCAAAAACGGTATGGTACCGATGAACAGCCCTTTGGGCGCGAGCAGGCGCCTAATTTCTTCAAGCACGCGGCCGTGTTCAAAGAGATGCTCAAGAATATTGAACATGAGTACGGTATTTTGTGAACCATCCGGAAGTGGCACCTTGTCGGTCTCAATATTCAAAATGAAATCCGTACCTGTGCGAGGGACAATGTCGGCAACTTTGAGAGAGAGTCTTTCGTCCTCTTCTAAAAACCGGTAGTGACTGCCTTGGCTCCCGCCTCCGATATCAAGCACCTGTCCCGAGAGAACGACGCGCCCGCGCCAAAAGAGGTTCGTAAGTGTGCGTCCCACGGATTTTCCCCGGATTGCTTCGCGAAGAACCGCCCCAAGCGTTGGTTTGTAGATAGGCGTCATATTAATAAAAGAGATTGAACCGAATAATCGACCACAGCGCGCTCACCCCGTCTTTCCAGTTTATTTTCTTGCCCTCGGCGTAGCGCGCCAGAGATTCTTGCGAGCGCTTCGCGGGTAAATACTTTTTTATACCCAGCTTCCATGTCGGAAAGATTCAGTCCGGTAAGCATATTTGAGAACACGGTGAGGCCTCTGTTGGCGATATAGTGGAACATATAGAGTACGTGGTGCGGGTCACCGCCAACGAACCGCAAACCAAATACAATATCGGCTGAACCCTTTTGAATTAGTATATCTCGATGTATTCTCGTTATGTTGCCTAAAACGTTTCCGTAAGTCTTTGGTGCTTCCGGTGTACCAATAACCGCTTTCTTCGCTTTGAAGCACGTACACGTACCATGCAGCACTTTTAATCTCTAACGGGATCCTGTTCTGTAAAAATCAACTATTTTTTTCACCAGCGCATCCAAATTGTGATACTTTTTCACCCATTCCCTGCCCGCTTCATTATAGCCAATTTCCCCTTTTTCAAAAGCCTTCGCTATTTTCTCGGCCAGGTCGGCAGGATTACCCTCCGCAAATTTCGTAACTCCCGGAATCTCGTTGGAAAACGCCTCGCTTGACGTGAATACGGGAAGTCCCGCCGCAAGGGCTTCCAGCACCGCTTTATCCATGCTACCCGTGCGGCTTGCGTGGACGAAGGCGGTGTATCCACTTTGATTGTACGCTTCCCCGAACGGAAGGCTTTTCCAATGAATGCGGGGGGAGGTGACCTGTTTGAGCATTTCCGCGCGGTACGCGCAATCAACCGATGTTATCGGCTCTCCTATCACGGAGAGATCACTATCTGGAAGTGCTGTTTGTATCCGTTCGAACCCGCGCAGAATAGTGAACAGATCCTTTACTGGGGATATCCTCCCGACCGTGACGAAATGCTTAGATTCGCCCGCGCCACGAACGGAAAACGGAAGTGTAGTGTCAATGCCGTGACCCACGATATGGATCTTATGGCTATTCAGTCGGCAACTCTCTCTTGATGCGGTAAAAATCGCACTCACAAGAAATGTTGCGGCGCGCAAGCGCGTGCTCACTTCTTTATGTACATACCAAAGAATGCTTTTCTTTCGGAACTTATGGGGTAGCCGCCCTGCTGCAATAGCATACTCGGGACACATGTGAAAAAAAACGCCGTCGGAGAGAGGAAGCTCTTCTTTTAGGATTCTCCGATATTGCAATAGCCGTCTAAAGCGGGAGGCTCCTTTTTCTTTTCCGAGCGAACGAAGAGATATGTTGAGGTGAGACCACGTTACCCCTTTGACTTCATTCGCAATGACCACAACCTCTGCGCACTGCTCCGCAAACGCCTCAACCCAGCGTATAAAAAAGCCGAGATTGGCATCATCCCTATCAATCCTTTGAGTGACGATAAGTAATTTCATTTTTGGGTTCTCCTCCCCTCCTACCTGAGGAGGGGTGCTGGAGGCGGGGTGGTGGGAGTTAGCTTGTCGTGGAAGAACTTACGCGTCTTTTAAACACAATATGGCGGGAAATGAAGAAACTTTCGCAGGCAATAAGCCCTGACGCGAGTACCTGCGCGAGCACGTACCAGATATGGAAATAATCAACGAAGAGGTACATAAGGAGCGTGTTCAGCGCGAGATTCGCGACGGCAACCAAAAAATACACCGTCATCTGCACATGCATACGGTCCGTTTCCGTATTTTGGAACGTCCAGAACTTCTGAAGCAGAAAACTGACGAAAAAGGATACGATAAACGCCCAGATGGCGGACCAAAGGTAGTGAATAAGGAAAAAGTCGGTAAAAATATACAACAGCCCGAGGTCAACCATGGCCGCGGTTCCTCCGGCGACGAGGTAGCGAAAAAAACGCTGATACCGTCTGATATACGGCAAAGCGGGCGGGCATATCTGTCCCGCGAGAACAACAACCTTTTCTTCCCATGTACGCAGATGGTGAATCATTGAAATGAAAATACGAAATCCGAATATCGAAATCCGAAACAATATCTAAATTCTGATTCTAGAAATTCTAAACATTTCGGGTTTTGAGATTTGTTTCGGATTTCGTGCTTCGTGCTTCTGATTTTTCCGTTCCGTATACTCCTTCAAGCAAATCAAGGTCTTTCCCGCTTGCACGGAGTAACTCGTTATTCTTGTCACGGAGCGCGTCAAGTACCTTCACTCCAAGCGGGTCGCGGAGCTCCCGCTCATAGAGAAGCGCGAACGCCGCGAAATCTTTGATGAAACAGTGTCCGCCGGCTCCGCGGCCGACCTTGCCGGGGGTGTGTCCGCTCGGGTGTATCGGCTCCATATGCGACGCGCCGATGCGCGGGTCGGCCGCGACGGCGTCCCGTACATCTTTCCAGTTAATTCCTGCTACCGACGACAGGTCATAGAGCAGGTTGGTGAAAATGACTTTGAAGTACAAAAAACAGTTTCCTCCGTATTTGACGAGTTCCGCGTCTCTCGCATGCATAATCCGCTCAAACTCCGCGCGCGGGAGGATGCGCATAACACGCTTGGCTCGCTCGCGACAGTCGGGTGTCTCTTGGGGAATGCCGATAATGTTTCGGTTCGGATGCGCGGCATCATACGCCGCCGTCTTCTCGCGCAAAAACTCCGGTGAGTGGACCACGAAAATATGAGGATGCTTTTTCTGTAGCCGCTCGGTCGTCCCGGGGAGTATTGTTGATTTAATGACCGCGGTTTTCCCTTTTCCGACAAGCGAGAGCACGCTCTCCACAATTGAATAATCAAAGCCCTTAGGAGTTGACGGCGTCGGTACCGCGATAAATACGATATCGCACTCTTTCATTTTCTCCATGTTCCGGCGGTACGGCTCTTCCATCGCGTAGCGGACGACTTTGTACCCGCGGTTCTCAAAATCATCGGCATAATTCTTGCCGATAAATCCCTGCCCGATGAACCCAAGAAGAGGCTTTTTTGTTCTTCGTCTTTTTTTATCCGCTTTGTTCCCCTTTTCTCCTTTTTTCATTATGGCGTTCATTGTACCTTAAATGAAAGACGGTACAACTTAAACCGCCGACAAGAAGGCTATGTTAGGACTTGCCTTTCTTTTGCTATTTAGCAATAGTGTACGAACGTATACTATTGCTAAACTGACAAACAAGAAAATAGGTACGATCGTAGCTATTTTCTGTCTATGAGAGAACGCCACTCGGTAACTTGTTTCCGTATCTGCTCTTCGTCTTTCGGAAGTCCCTTGAACGCCCTCAGCGCCCCTTCCCCAAGCCGAACCCGCAATTCTGGACTGCCGATGAATTCCTGCATCGCGAGGACAAGCTCGCGTTCGTCCCCTACGGGGATAATGAATCCGCTCTCGTCGTTTTTGATGATTTCCTGCGCGAGCCCGACATTCGTCATAATAATCGGCATACCATGCGCCGCGGCTTCAAGCACAACGCGTCCCCATCCTTCTGCGTCGGAGGTGAGCAGAAACGCATCTGCTTCTTCGTAGTATTTATGCAGGTCTTTTTGATACCCTTCAAAAAAGACTTTATCTTCCAACTTTAAACTTTTAACTTGCAACTTTAAACTTGCTTTAAG
>JBBUCR010000062.1:0-2385 GCA_038057695.1 Patescibacteria group bacterium
GAGCAGATAAGTCTCTCGGTAAGAGGGTTCCCTCCACGGCCGCTGTGAGCGGAGCGTACAGCTCCTTCTCATAATCAAAGGTACTCGCGTGCGTGACGATGATTTTCATTGGGGTGACTATCGGGATTTGAACCCGAACTAGGGGTTCCACAAACCCCTGTGATAACCATTACACCATAGCCACCATCGCTACACAAATTAGCACAGAGAAAAGAGAAATGCTACGAGCCAAAGAGACTATGATGCGTATCCACATCAACAAACCGAACGATTCGCTCAGACAAATACTCGAACA
Source organism: Patescibacteria group bacterium (assembly GCA_038057695.1). Taxonomy (GTDB): domain Bacteria; phylum Patescibacteriota; class Minisyncoccia; order Phycocordibacterales; family UBA10002; genus UBA10002. Next base: position 296 of record JBBUCR010000062.1, read on the forward strand.
CCGCTCTTAAATCACCGCCGATATTGATACTCCAAAATCCGGTATATTTCCCGTGAAGCGGGTGCAACTCAAGTAATGGATGCGTCCTATCACTCTGAAACAAAAGCAACCGTTCATCACAGCGGCGTCTTTCTCCCTTTCGTAACTTTTTATACTTCTCTTTGAAGGAAGAATGAAAGGTCGGAAACGTCTTATCCATGAAGATACGCGATTCCCTCCTCCATTGAGCGAAAAACCGGAGAAAGATTTCGCCCCGCTCTTACATCTGCGCCTACTTTATCAAGGTGACGCTCAAGTTTCTTGCTCATTTTTAAAGGGGCAGCGAAAGTGATGAGCCGCTCATGTGCAAAACGCCTAAGTTGCTCGGTAACCACGATTGAGAGTGGCAACCCAAGCTCCGCCGCAACTCTTTGCGCCTTAATCTTAACGTCTCTATCAACCTTTACATTTAGTACTGTTTTCATAACCGTAGTATACACAACGGTTATATGCTCGTCAATGCGAATGTATGATATGATTTTGCTCATGGAAATCAAGATTGAACCGTCGTGGAGGGAAGCTTTGCAGAAAGAGTTCGAAAAAACGTACTTCAAGAAGCTGACGGACTTTGTGCGTGGTGAGTATCTTTCGTCAAAAGTCTTTCCACCGCCGAAGTTTGTTTTCAACGCCTTTGAACTCTGCCCGTTCGACAAAGTGAAGGTAGTGATACTCGGCCAAGACCCCTATCACGGCGACGGACAGGCACACGGGCTTTCTTTTTCCGTGCCGGAGAATGTAGGGATTCCCCCTTCGCTACAAAATATCTACAAAGAGATCGTCCACGAACTTGGAGGGAAAATGCCGATACATGGCAATCTCGAACATTGGGCGAAGCAAGGTGTGTTACTCCTCAATGCCACTCTCACCGTTCGTGCTCATACCGCCGGTTCACACCAAGGTAAAGGGTGGGAGGAATTTACCGACGCGGTTATTAAGACATTATCGGATAAAAAAGAGCATTTGGTATTTTTACTCTGGGGTAACTATGCAAAGAAAAAATCAGAGCTTATTGATTGGGAGAACCACTTGGTGCTCGAATCCGCGCACCCCTCCCCATTCTCCGCCTCAAACGGTTTTTTCGGAAACAAGCATTTCAGTCAGACGAACGAGTATTTGCGGAAACATCAATTAGGGCCTATCAACTGGTTGTAATTCCCGTTTTAGCAAAGATGCCACGACCGTGGCATCTTTGCTAAATCACTGTGAATTACGAAACTCCCGATTCCGTCACTCTGAGGGCAGAGCCAGAAGCAATCCAGGCAGTGAGTTCCGGTTGTTTCTGGATTGCTTCGCGGAGCCTGTGCAGAGCGACAGCGAAGTGCTCGCAATGACAGAACAGACGCAGAGCGCGAGTTTCGTAATTCACAGTAAATCACTTCTTGCTCAAGATATCTTCCAATGCGAGCTTGAACCAGTAGGAATACTTTTCCGGATATATTGCGATATCTTCGTTGACATCTTCCGGTGACATCCACTTCCAGTCTTCTGCTTCATCCGGATTGAGAACGGGAACAGCATCGCTCTCGCCAATAAACATATGGTCATACTCGTGCTCGATAAGGCCGTTTTGGAACTCCACTTTGTAAAGGAGATGCCCTGCATGACGCAGGTCTGCTGCAAGACCCATTTCTTCCATAAGCCGCCGCTTCGCGGCGGCAGCCGTATCTTCTCCGGGACGCGGGTGGCTACAACAGGTATTCGCCCACAGACCCGCCGAATGGTATTTTGTCTTGGCGCGTTTTTGGAGCATCAACTCGCCGTTTGCATTAAAAATGAAAACCGAAATCGCGCGGTGTAGGACACCTTTTTGGTGTGCTTCAAGTTTCTCGCCGGTTCCGATTTGCCGGTCTTGTTCGTCAACATAAATGACATATTCTTTGGTTGGGGTCATCGTGATATGTATACAACCATAGCGAAAAAGATTTTGGTATGCAAAAAGTCCCTTTCGGGACTTTGCTCTTCTTGTGCTGTAATTATACACTTCGCGCGAACCTACTTTGAACAGGAAACGGACTAACCGCGCCTCGTCCGCTCCCTTCGGTCGCGGTACA
>JBBUCR010000063.1:0-1054 GCA_038057695.1 Patescibacteria group bacterium
TTCGCTCGCTGCGTTCGGTGCGATTGTGCTGATTTGGCCGTCGCCGCCACCTAGTGATCCGTCGGTGAAATAGCGAGGTGGGTTAGCATGTGGGTGTGCCGATCGTTGTCGCAGCGCCGTTGGAGATCTCTTCCGAGCAGAGCGGCGAGTTGGTGTTGATGGCCCGCTCGACGTCGTTGCCGCATCGCCAGGTGATCCAAGCCAGGGCTGTGCTGCTCGCAGCCGAGGGTGTGGCCAACGAGGAGATCGCCCGTCGATGCCATACGACGCCGGACACGGTGAGGCGGTGGCGGACCCGTTTCGCCGAGCGCGGTGTCGGCGGTGTCGGCGTGATCGCCAAGGGCAGAGGCCGCAAGCCGTGGCTGGCAGAGGGGACCGTCGCCGAGGTGGTCCGGGTGACCCTCGAGGAGCTCCCTGCCGATGGGTCGACGCACTGGACGACCCGTTTGCTGGCGGAGCGTTTCGGTATCGGCAAGGACAGCGTCGCTCGCATCTGGCGAGACCACAGTCTCAAGCCGTGGCGCGTCGACACCTTCAAGCTGTCCAACGACCCGGACTTCGAGGCCAAGCTCGTCGACGTCGTCGGTCTATACCTCGACCCGCCGAAGCGGGCCGTTGTGTTCAGTTTCGATGAGAAGACCCAATGCCAGGCCCTGGATCGCACCCAGCCGTCTTTGCCGATGCGGCCCGGGCGTGGCGGCACGATGACTCACGACTACAAGCGCAACGGCACCACCGACCTGTTCGCCGCTCTCAACATCGCCACCGGCGAAGTGATCACCGAGTGCCGTAGTCGTCACTCCGCCGACGACGTTCTCGCCTTCTTCAAGCGGATCGACCGCACCGTTCCCCGCCGGCTCGACATCCACGTCGTGTTGGACAACCTCTCGGCCCACATGGCGCCACCGGTCACCGACTGGCTCGCCGAGCCGAGACGGGCCCGCTGGCACCTGCACTTCACGCCGACCAGCTCCAGCTGGTTGAACCTCGTCGAACGCTGGTTCGCCGAGCTCACCCAGCGCCGGCTACGCCGTGGAGCCTTCACCAGCGTCGC
>JBBUCR010000064.1:0-7638 GCA_038057695.1 Patescibacteria group bacterium
CTCCATAGATTATTAAACCCAAGCCGACAGTTAGGAAGACTAGAACACCCCCAGTAGTACTAAGAACTTGGGTAAAATTCTCCGGCGTGACCTTATCAAAATTTGTGACAAGAATGTACAGGCGAAAAGGGCCATGGCCAATAAAGAAAGGTAGAAGCCAGAGAATTCCTCCTGCTATCGCCAGATTTTTCCTTCGATTCATCACCCCAGTATACATCTCCGCTCTCTGTTGCAACTAGAGTTTGTGAACAGCCACTTGCTGGTTTTCGTGCCGTATGCTAGATTTTATATGTAGCCGAATGGCTCAAGTATTTATCAGTTAGCTTAACCGATATGGTTATACTATTGATAGAAAAATTGAGTCGCGCCCTTTAGATGAGGTTGGTTCCTAGTCTGAAAAACGGACTTAAAACAAATTTCTCGAAGGAACCCGTTTCAAAACATTATCTAAACCAATGTAGTATATTGAAACATTCTATATTGAAGTATGGCAACGAGTGTCATACAGAGCATGGCTCACACAAAACCGCCCAACGGCGGTTTTGTGTTTTTCTTGCCTTTGTCTTGTCTATATTCTATATTCTATCTACTATATTCTTCTTTCAATGACTTTCCACATTATCACCCTCTTCCCACACGCGTTTGACTCCTACCTCGGGGAGTCTATTTTGAAGCGCGCCATTGAGGACAAGAAAATCAAAGTGAAGTTTTACAATCCGCGTGATTTTACCGAAAACAAACATAAGCGTATTGACCGTGCGCCTTATGGCGGGGGGCCGGGGATGGTGATGCAAGCGCTTCCAGTCATTAAGGCAATAGAGAAAGCGCTTATGAACGCAAAACGTATAACGCGTAACGCCGGAAAGAAAAAGACGCTACACGCTACACGTTCTACGCTACACGTTCCCCTAATTTGGCTGAGCCCAAGCGGGAAACAATTCACTAACGAGAGCGGGGTGAAGTACGCGAAAGCACGAGACCTTGTCATTATTTGCGGGCGATACGAGGGAATAGACGCGCGGGTGAAAAAAGCATTCAAAGTGGAGGAAGTCTCGGTTGGGCCGTTTGTGCTGACCGGTGGGGAACTCCCCGCGATGCTTATGATAGACGTGATTGCACGCCAGGTGGAAGGGGTACTCGGTGACTTCAATTCGCGAGAGGAAAGTCGTATCGCCAGCCCTGATGTCTACACCCGCCCCGACGTCTTTACCTACAAAGGCAAGAACTTCCGCGTTCCCAAAGTCCTCCTCTCTGGCCATCAGGCGAAAATCAACGAGTGGAAATTAAAGCGCAAAAAATAATTTCTATATAGGCTAATTCGTGCGAATTAGCCTATATATTAACGGGGAAAATGGTTGACAAATAGGGTGTAGTGGATATATATCAGTTAGGTCGTCTTGGCATTACCCTATGAGTGCTGGTCTAGAGCCTTGGATTTATTTCAAATTTCGATATTAAGATTTCTGATTTCCCCCGCGAAGAAGGAGTACATATTGAAAAACAGCCAGCAATATTCTCTGCTTGTTTTTTTGACGCGAGTGGTATATAGTGGCGGTTATGGTAGTCCGAATGCGGGCAACGAAATCGCACCGAAATAACCGACGCTCACACTTTAAGCTTGTGGCGCCGCGTTTTTCTGTATGTGATTCGTGCCAAAAACCGCGCCATTCGCATAGCGTCTGTACTCACTGCGGGAAGTACCGCGGGCGGGTTATCGTGGACGTACAGGCGAGAATAGACAAGAAACTGAAGAAGCAGAAGGTCAGAGAAAAACAACGAGCGTAGCGAGTATGTTTTTCCTGACCCAGCACCATTTTCACAGAACAGAGGTCGGTAGTATGAATAAGAGTTCCCGCCGCCAATCTTTGGAATATACAAAATTTGTTGTTCGGTAAGAATGGTGCTGGGTGATGATTTTTATAGTCGCTCCGCTCCTTAAAAATCAATCATGGCCAATCGGCACCTTGCAAGGTCAATCGTTCTCCAAACCCTCTACGAGTGGGATTTTCGGAGACTCTCGCCCGAACTCGCGGAGAATCTGCTGAAGCGCAATATACATGAGTTCGCGCCCGGCCTCAGCGACTCGGATTTTCTGGATGAACTTCTCGCGAATATCCTCTCAAAAAAGGAAGACCTTGACCGAATTATAGAGAAGGCGGCTCCCGACTGGCCGCTGGATAAAATCTCCGCCATAGACCGCAACGTCCTGCGGCTCGGGCTTTTTGAACTTCTCTTTTCCGACAAGGAAGAAGTACCCGCGAAGGTGGCCATCAATGAAGCGATTGAACTCGCCAAAACATTCGGCGGAGAGAACAGCGGTAAGTTCGTGAACGGCGTCCTCGGGTCCATCTACAAAGAAATCGGCGAGCCGGGCAAAGATGCCGCTCCGCGCAAGAGAAAGATGGAAGTGCCGTTTGAGAAAATGCCTATCCAGAAACTCGGTGGCGCTGTCGTTTACGCGCGGGACGGGAAAGATATCTATCTCGCGCTGGTGCACGATATTTTCGGCCACTGGACGCGCTCCAAGGGAAAGATTGGCGATACTCCGGAGATTGCGAACGAAAGCGTTGAAGAAGGCACCATTCGGAAGATAAAGCAGGAAATCGGCGTGAGCATCGTCATTAAGGCCGACCTCGGGAGCAATGAGTACGTCGCATCCGACCCTGAAAAAGGGAAACTCCGGAAACAAGTGCATTATTTCCTCGGCGAGTCAACGTTCGTCCCTCTGAAGCTTGAAAAAAAAGGGGGCCTTGATGACGTGAAATGGTTCAAATTGGCGGACATTCTGGAGCTCAATTTTTACGAAGATATTCTACCAATCGTTACTAAGGCAATTAACTTATTATTAAGAAAGTAATAAAAGTAAATTGGAAGCACGAAGCACGAAATCCGAAACAATATCTAAATCCTAAATTCAAAACGGGTTGTTTGGGATTTGTGATTTTGATATTTGAATTTGTTTCGAATTTCGATATTCGGATTTCGGATTTGCAACAAAACCATGCAGACAGACTTCTCTAGTTTTGAAAAACACAGTGGCGTAACATTCCTCAACAAAGACCTCCTCCGCACCGCCTTTACCCATCGTTCGTATCTGAACGAAAATCGCGCGCGCGGGATGGAGCATAACGAGCGTCTTGAATTCTTAGGAGACGCAGTGCTTGAGCTTATCGTCACTGAGTATCTCTTTACGAAATATCCTGACCGCAACGAAGGCGACCTCACCTCGTACCGTTCCGCGCTCGTGAATGCCGTGACGCTCGCTGGCGTGGCGGAAGGGCTCAACATGAACGAGCACCTCCTCTTAAGCCGTGGCGAAACCAAAGACACCGGTCGCGCTCGGCAGGTGATTTTGGCGAACGCGATTGAAGCGTTTATCGGCGCGCTGTATTTGGACCAGGGATACGAAGCAACGAAACGGTTTGTCTCAAAGTATGTCTTCAAACTCGTTGACGATATCGTCTCAAAGAAGATGTGGCTGGACGCAAAAAGCCATTTTCAGGAAAAGGCGCAGGAGGTTGTCGGCGTGACGCCCTCGTACGAAACGGTCAAACAAATCGGACCCGACCACGATAAACACTTCACCGTGGCGGTATTTTTGGGCAAGGAGCGCATCGCGCTTGGCGAAGGGAAGTCAAAACAGGAAGCGGAACAATCTGCCGCAAAAGCCGGACTGGAAGCGAAAAACTGGGAGTAGCTGTCGAGTGGACGTCGTTGTCGGGCAACACCGAGTAGTGCAGAAAGTATACCAAGTACTACCTATCGGCGCTACTTTGCATAGTTGCGATGAGAGAAGTCTGTAAGTGGCATGCGCGCCGCTTTTCTGCTAGTATAGAGGCACCTATGAGAGAGTTGGGAGCCACTTTTTATGGCTTCCGTTAGAGGTCCGCGTCCCGTTAGAAGTTTCATTATTTTAGTGTTCAAGAGTTATACAATTAATATGGTAGTATCGTCAGGAGCGCGTTACTTCTAACGGGTCTACCTCTAATGGGATGGCACATCCGGAGCCAAAACCAGGGCATCAAAACGTCGTAGGACGGAACATCACGACCGAAATGAAGGAGTCGTATCTTGACTATGCGATGTCCGTCATTACCTCGCGCGCGCTTCCCGATGTGCGCGACGGCCTTAAGCCCGTGCACCGTAGGATTCTCTACGCGATGAACGAGATGGGGCTTTCCGCCTCCGCGAAGACCCGAAAGTCCGCCGCCGTTGTCGGCGAGGTGCTGGGGAAATACCACCCGCATGGCGATGCTTCCGTGTATGACGCAATGGTGAAAATGGCGCAAACCTTCTCGTTCCGCTATCCGCTTGTGATTGGGCAAGGGAACTTCGGCTGCTTCACGAAGGAAACCAAAGTAAGGCTCACTGACGGCCGCAGTCTCTCATTTGAGGAGCTGGTTAAGGAAGACGCAAAAGGAAAGAAAAATTATACCTTTACCGTAGATGAGGCAGGGAAAGTGCGCATTGCTCAAATAGAACATCCGCGCCTTACCAGACGAAATGCCGAACTTGTAAAAATCACGCTTGATACCGGCGAAGAAATACGTTCCACGCCTGACCATAGATACCTTTTGAAAAATGGAAGCTACAAGGAGGCGCAACACCTAGCGGAAGGCGAGTCTCTCATGCCACTCTATACCAGACTATCAAAGACTGGAGACGCACCCCTTACTGACATGGAAGGGTACGAAATGGTACTGCATCCTAATCATAATGAATGGGTATTTGCCCATTACCTCGCCGATGAGTGGAATATCGCCCACGGCGCATATACCCGTTCTGCAGGAAAAGTACGCCATCACAGGGATTTTAATAAGTTAAATAACAGTCCTGAAAATATCCTTAGAATGGAGTATGTGGCTCACTGGAGACTTCATTCTGCATTGACTAAGACACGTCACGCGCAAGACGCGGATTATGTACGAAAGCTTGCAGAAGGACGCCGCGCTTTTTGGGCAAAGAGGGAATCAAGAGAGGCGTATTCAAAGCGTATAAGTTTGCGGAATAAGGAAAACTGGAAAGATTTGGAGTTTCGCGAAAAGATGCGAGTTGTTTTAAGTGATGTAAACAAGAAGTATATTGCGGAACATCCTAAAAAGCGCATTGAGCTTGCAAAGCGGGCTACCAAAACACTTAAACGACTCTGGCAAGATCCTCAATATCGGGTTGTCATGAACGAACGGATAATTCGTGGAAACAAAAATCATACCACCAATAAAACCGGCAAGTTGAAGTTTGATGCAATATGTACACATGTGCTAAAGCATGGAGAGGAGCTTACTGCGGGGGCATATGAACAGGCTCGGAAAACCGTGTACCCTTATGGCAGAGCCACAGGGTGGGAGACAGGCGTGTCAAAGTATTATGGTGGGGATTGTAAGGCAGTTCGCATCTCTCTCATTGCAAACCACAAAGTGCGCAAAGTAGAGTTTCTGAAAGAGCGGGAGGATGTGTATGACCTTACCGTTGACGGCACGCATAACTTTGCGCTTGCCGCGGGAGTATTCGTTCACAACTCAATGGACGGGGACTCCGCCGCCGCTATGAGGTACACCGAGGCGAAAATGTCCCGCCTTTCCGGAGAACTCCTACGCGATATTGAAAAGGACACGGTTGATTTCCGCCCCAACTACGACGGGACGCACAAAGAACCTCTCGTGCTTCCGTCATCGGTTCCGAATCTTCTCCTCAACGGCACACTCGGCATTGCCGTCGGTATGGCGACAAACATTCCTCCCCATAATCTCCGCGAAGTTGTCGCGGCGACGGTGCATCTTATAGAGAACGAAGACGCGACGACGGAGGACCTCCTCTCATTCATACAGGGCCCCGACTTCCCGACGGGCGGCATCGTGTTCGGCTCACAGGACCTCCGTCACGCCTACGCGACGGGAAAGGGCGGAGTGGTTACGCGCGGCGTCGCCGAAATCACGGAGCAAAAAAGCGGCCAGCATCAAATCGTGATTACCTCCATTCCGTACCGCGTGAACAAAGCGGAAATGATTGTCAAAATCGCCGACCTTGTCCGCGAGAAGAAAATAGACGGCATTAAGGGCCTGCGCGACGAATCCACGAGCGATGTCCGCGTCGTCATAGACTTGAAGCAAGGGAGCTACCCCGAGAAGGTGCTGAATTTTCTCTATAAGCACACCCAGCTTGAGGAAGCTTTTCATTTTAACGTGGTCGCGCTCGTCGGCGGTGTTCCGCAAACGCTTTCCCTCAAAGCGTTGCTTGAGCAGTTTATTATCCACCGCAAGGAAGTGGTAAAGCGCCGGACCGCCTTCGACCTCCGGCAGGCCGAAGCGCGCGAACATATCCTCCTTGGCCTCAAGAAAGCGCTTGACCACATTGACGAAATTATTAAGCTCATCAAGAAATCAAGAGACGTTGACGAGGCGCGGACAGGACTCATGAAGACATTCAGATTCTCCGAGATTCAGGCACAAGCCATTTTGGATATGCGCCTGCAGAAACTTTCCGGTCTGGAGCGGAAGAAAATTGAAGATGAACTCCGCGAAGTGCAGGCTCTCATCGCGGAACTGAAATCCATTTTGGGAAGCGCGAAGAAAATTCTCGCCGTCATCAAGAAGGAACTTGAAGACATCGGCGCGAAATACGGCGATGACCGCAGAACGCGGGTACAGAAGTCGGGTGTCAAAGAGTTTTCCGAAGAAGACCTTATCCCCGACACGGAGGCGGTACTCGTACTCACCAAGGGTGGCTATATCAAACGTACCGACCCCGAAGAATACCGTAAACAGCGGAGGGGGGGCGTCGGTGTCGTTGACCTTGATACGAAAGACGAAGATTTCGTCACGCACGTCGTCACCGGCACGACGCACAACGATTTTCTCTTCTTCTCCGACAAAGGCAAGGCGTATCAGATAAAAATGTACGAGATTCCGGAGGGCAAACGCGCGACCAAAGGCAAGTCCATTATGAACTTCCTTTCGCTCGCGGATGACGAGAAAGTCACGTCCATTCTTCCGATGCCGAAAGCTGTGAAAACCACAGCGCTCTCCCTCCTTATGATAACGAAGAACGGCGCCGGCAAGAAAACCGCGGCGTCCGGCTTCCACGATGTCCGCAGGAGCGGCCTTATCGCGATGAAACTTCGTCCGGGAGATGAACTCGTATCGGCGTCGTTCGTTGAGAAAGGCGATGAAGCGGTTCTGGTTACAAGGAAGGGCCAGTCCATACGTTTCAAGGAAAGTGACATCCGCGAAATGGGACGCGGCGCGGGCGGCGTGAAGGCAATGCGGCTCGGAAAAGGTGATTCAATCGTCGGGACCGGCATTATATCCAAGAAAATAGAGCACCCCGAGCTCCTCGTCATTATGCAGAACGGTTACGGCAAAAAAACCAAACTCAAAGAATACAAAACGCAAAAACGAGGCGGGTCGGGCATCAAAACGGCCAAAATCACATCAAAAACCGGCGAACTTATCGCGGCGCACGTGGTGACCTCGCCTGAAGAGGAAGTGGTTGCCATATCCAAAAAGAGCCAAGTCATCCGTACGGGCGTGAATGAAATCGCGAGCCTCAGACGTCAGACACAGGGAGTCCGGATAATGAAGCTGTATGAGGGAGACTCTATTGCTTCATTGACATGCCTATAGGACAATGAAGCAAAAT
>JBBUCR010000065.1:0-5589 GCA_038057695.1 Patescibacteria group bacterium
CTAGGACGGAGTACCGTCAAGAAAATCTCGGCGCAAGGAGCGTTTTTCTTCGGTGGCCGCCGGGTCCGCGAGGTGAGAAGCGAATACTTGGAGCGACATTGTTTTCTTATGAGCGAAGCGAATTAGAAAACAAGAAGTACTCTTGTGGTGCTTCGCAAGACCTTGAGCGTTTTGTCCTCAAAATGCGAAAGGTGTACAGCGTCTGTAAGACGGTGGCAGGAATGGTTGGCGTTGGTACGAAATCGGAGCGTATGAATTGATTAGAACCATCATGCGCGTGGGTGCGTGCGAATCACTCCAGATTTTGTTTGAAATAGGTTAGAATTTGGTCATAGAGAGTCACTAAACGGGGAAACGTGAGTACACTTTCGGTCACGGATAATTTGCTCGCCGTCGCACCACAAGAGTACTTCCAATCTCTAATCGCTTAGTCTACGACTACAGGCTGCAAGAGATTTAGGTCGCTCTCAAATTTCCGCTACCCCGACTCGCGACCCCGCCTGCTGGCAGGGTGCCCCCGCTCCGTCTTTCGACTTCCCGTGGGGTCTAAAAATTTCAGAACGAAAAAAGAGCTCGCGCTCTCTTTTCGGTAATTTTTGACCCCACGGGGAATCGAACCCCGATTTGGAGCTTGAGAAGCTCCCGTCCTAACCGTTAGACGATAGGGCCAGCGCCGTAAGACGGCGAATTTTCAATTATCAATTTCCAATTTTCAAGAAGAAAAGAGGCGATAACTGAGCAGAAAAACTATAGCAGATAATCCACGGGTTTGTAAACAAAACGATTTGCGGGAGGAGTCAATATATGCTAGGCTTTCGGCTGGATGAAAACTACTCTTTTTCGGCTTATCCGAGGGCTGGCGCTTTGGCTCCAGCGTTACCAACCACTCCAACCGGAGCACAAGGGACTTGTGGTCCCCATTCCGCTTCGAAACGAGTTTGACCGACTCCAAGCAATTGAGACGGAACGGCTTCCGCACATCGTCTGGCACTACGACTGCGGGCTCCGACGTATGAAAGCCGACGACATGCAGGTACTGTTCGGACAGGCGAGTCCGGTTGAGCTGTTTCCCCTGCTGTTCGCGTCGTGGATATTCTTCCTCCAACGAATACCGAAGGGGGAGACCATTGCGATACGGTATTCTACCCTAAGGGAGGAGGGGGGGAGATATTGGATACAGGTCAAAAAGGATGCCACCAATGTCTTCGCCGTTCATTCCACGACCCCTCTTGAGGACATTGCGGACACACTTGTGACGATAGGCGAACACCATGGCTTTCGGTTCCATCGGGAACAGGCCGAGGAGAAAGGATTCAGAATCGTCCTTCTCAATCGACCACAACCCGAAGCTGCGGAGGTCCAAACGGCCACAACCGTAGCTGTTGCCTAAACCAAGCACTTTCACCGACGATGCCGGCCCTTGTTTCTGGGGGTCGGCACTTTCTTTTTATAGTAGATACGCTTGGCGAATGGCGCATGCGAATGGGAACACCCCCACACTCATTTTGCTTTACAGCAAAATGGGTGTGGGGGTATACTTCACCTATATGATTACTCCTAATCTCACGTCTATGAGAAATCTTCTCTTTGCATCGGCGGTCGCGTTCGTTGCCCTATTTTTCGTCGGGGGCGGGGAAGTACGCGCCGCGTCCGCTGATTGGGTCGCGATTCAGACGCCTTCCCAAAGCGAGCTCTCCGGCATTTCGTGCCCCGATGCCCGCACCTGTTATATCGTTTCGGGACTCTACCTCTCCGGCGGTAGCGGGTCAATCGTGAAGACAACCGACGGCGGAGACACCTTCACGCTCCTTTCTTCACCAACGCTTAATCCGCTCCACGCCATTTCTTGTCCGACGGTGAAGACCTGCTACGCGGCGGGCGATTTCGGCACGTTTCTCAAAACAACCGACAGCGGCGTAAATTGGGTGGAAACATTTCTCGGTAATAAGGGCAGTCCACCCCAGTTTTCGGATATACTCGCGATTGACGAGCAGAAGGTACTGGTCGTCGGGCGCGACGGCGTGTTCTTCCGCTCTGAAGACGGCGGCGCGACGTGGGGGCGCCCAACCATTAAGACAGTCGCGGACCTAACGAGCATTTATTTCATTGACGCATCATCGGGGCTTCTCGCCGGCAACGGAGGAGTGCTTCTCAAGACCAAAGACGGCGGGGCAAGCTGGGAACCGCTCGGCTCCCTCCGAAGCACGCTTCAGTTATGGAGTATTAGGGGGAACGGGAGCGGCACGCTCTACGCGGCCGGAGATATGATACGTAAGAGTACGGACGGCGGAGAAACATGGACGACGCTTTCTGCCGGACTTGCGAAGAATTTTCTGGACATTGCCGCACAAGGAGGCAGTGCGGCGTATATGCTCGCCAACACCAACGCCATTTTGAAAACGACCGATAGCGGCGCGACGTGGAGCGAAGACGCGTCTCTCGGCAACACCTACCTCCGCGCCATTGCTTGTCCGGACACAGCATACTGCATCGCGCTCGGGAGTTCGGGAAAAATCTTTAGGCTCGGCACTCCTCCAGCGGCGGTCGTGACGCCTCCTTTGCCTCCTCCCGTGCCTGCCGTTCCCGAACCGATAACTCCCGCTCCTGCGGTTGTCGCGCCGGCTCCAACTCCCGCCCCTGCTCCTGTCGACGCCCCGACTTCCGTTACTTCGGCAGTCGCTTCTCCCGAGACCGACGCCGATACTGTTACTTTGAGTCGGACGCTGAAGAAAGGCTCCCGAGGCGAAGATGTGAAAAAATTGCAGGGGCTTCTCGCGGCAGTCGGCCTTTTTTCCAAGGCGGATATTGCCGACGTATTCGGACCAAAGACTGTGAAAGCAGTCGGGAAGTTCCAGGAGAAGTATGAGCTTGCGAGTCCCGGAGATGGTGGCTATGGACAGGCCGGACCGAAGACCCGCGCGAAACTGATTAAGGCCGCAAAGCTTGACGCGAAGGCGGACATAACCGCCGCTGACGCCGTGGAAACATCACAAACTACCTCCGCCATATTCGCCCGCACGCTGAAAAAAGGTTCGGAAGGGAGCGATGTGAAGAAACTGCAGGAGATTCTTTCCGCAGACGCGGAAGTCTATCCGGAAGGCGACATAACCGGCTATTTCGGCCCCGCGACCAAGAGAGCGGTGGGGAAGTTTCAGGAAAAGCACGGCATCGCGTCGCCGGATGACGCCGGCTACGGCGATGTAGGTCCCAAAACTCGCGCGAAATTCAAAGCATTGTTAGAGGGGATGGAATGAGTTCTAAACTTTGAATTGCGAAACTACAGAAACCTGCCCCTCTGTCATTCCCGCCTGCCCGCCCTTCGGGAGCAGGCGGCCGTCAGCGGGAATCCAGGTTTTTGGTTGTATTTTCTGAATCCCCACATTCGCCCGCCTGCGTGCGGACACACACGGGCAGGCGAGGATGACAGGATATGGGTTTCGTCATTCACCGTTCTAAAGACAAAGCGCGCACCCGAGAAATGATGCGCGCTTTGCTGAAAGAAAAGAAGGGCTATTCGTGCTTACTTTCCCACTCTCGTAGATAGTCTTGAGGAGGATTTTTCTCAAGCTTAAGACCGTGGGCTATACCGCCTGTTTCAGCCGCTACTTTTTTTCGCGTTCTCCTCGCCTTTGGCGAGTCGTGCCGCGCGTTCACCTCAGCAGGGATTACCGCCTCCACCGCCTTGACGCTCTCAAGGTCTGCGTACAACTGTCTAAAATGCTCGCTAAAATCCTCTTTTGGCATAGATTACTCAAATAATGACTCAGCAATCTTTTTAACGGCTCCGCCGTCGGCTTTTCCCTTGGTTTCCTTGAGAACAGCGCCGATAAGCTGACCGAGTTTTGTTTTATCCATAATGCCGAGTCTTGTCCTGACCCCCTCCGCGATTTTCCGAATCTCCGATTCAGGCATCTGGGCGGGGAGGTAACTTTCCAGGATCTTCTGCTCCGCTTCTTCCGCTTTCGCCATTTCTTCCCGTCCACCCTTGCGGAATTGTAGAATGGAGTCTTTTCGCTGCTTTACCAGTCGCTTCACCACCGCAAGCGCTTCGTCGTCGGTAAGCGCGTCAACTTTTTTTAGCGTAACCGCCTCGCTCATAAACGCCGCCTTCAAGTTGCGAAGCGCCAAAAGGCGCGCGCTATCTTTCGCGCGCATCGCTTCGGGGATTTGAATATCTATATCTGCTAGTATTGACATATTGCCTTCCGCCATTCCCGCGACGTAGTAGCAACGAAGTAGTCGTAGACTAAGGCGGGAATCCAGATTCATTTCATTCTATCATATTTATTTAATTTGAGATAACATAGGCTCATGACTGCGTTATGGATAATTTTGGGTTTTTTTACCGGAGGCCTTATCGGCTTTCTCGTTGCCTGGTTCGTGAAAGGTAAGGAACTTGCTTTTGAGAGAAGGGCGGCCGAAGAGTTGAGAAAGGATTCTGAAAAGTCTGAGAATAAATTCCGAGCGATTGCGGCTGATGTGTTGCGGTTGAATTCAGAAGATTTTCTCAAACTAGCTCAAAGAGATTTGAATAAGACTAAAGAATTAGTGAATACTAATATACATAATAAGGAAAAAGGGTTTGAGAAATTAGTGGAGCTTGTCAGTAATTCTGTGAAGTCCGTCGAGGATAAGGTAAGTCGTTTTGAGAAAGAACGTGGCGAGCAGTTCGGCGCACTGGGAGAAAGTATAAAACAAGTTTTAGTCACCGGCGCTAAAATTGATGAAGCCACGACAACCCTAAAAACGGTACTTTCCTCCAGCAGTTCAATACGGGGCAGGTGGGGAGAAACCGTGCTTAAGAATTTACTGGAGGAGTCAGGATTGACTGAGGGTATCGACTTCTTTATTCAGGAAACCGTTTCTAATAGTGAAGCTGAATTATTGCGGCCAGACGTGATTATCAACCTCCCGGGGGAACTGCGACTTGCTGTTGACTCTAAGGCAAGTTTAGAGGAATTCTTTAAAGCAATCGAGGAAAAACAACCAGAAAAGAAAGCAGAGCACATTCAAAAGTTCGTGGTTAACTTGCGAACACGGATAAAAGACTTATCCAGCAAGGAATACCAAAAATATATTGATACCAAAATCCCCTACGTCGTCATGTTTATTCCAGGCGAGGCAGCGGTGCGAGCGGCTTTTGAGTACGATATAAATCTTTATCAAGAAGCACAAGCGAAGAGGGTCATGCTCGCCAGCCCCGCGACAATTATGCCGTTAGTTCTTCTGATTGCTCACGCGTGGAAGCAGCATAAATCCGCGGAGAATGCCGTTAAACTCAGTGGTGAAATAGTTGAATTAGGGAATAGGTTAAAAGCATTCTTCACCCATGTTGCGGGAATGGGAGCTCACCTATCAAATGCAACAAAGAAATTCAACCTAGCCGTAGGTTCATGGGAATCACGAGTGTCTACGAAAATTGAGGAAATAAATAAATTAGGAGGTACTATCCAGACTGAAATTCAGATTCAACTTGTAGAAGAAGAACCCAGGGCACTGAACAAACCCCTCGCGCTTGAGAAACCGGTGCTGGAGGAGTAGGCGCCATGTTTACAAAATCGTTGCTTCCGCTATCGTTGCGGAAGCATT
>JBBUCR010000066.1:0-1263 GCA_038057695.1 Patescibacteria group bacterium
GTTGATTCTCGTGTCAAAGATTCACCCTTGGTAATCCATTCAAACTGGTCGTGCTCCCAGCTTATAGTAACTTCGGCCTTCTGTGCCACGCGGGCCTTATATCCGAGCGTCACCCAATAACCGCCGTCTTTAGCGACAAATCCGATCGCGTCAAAAAGCGTGATATCGGAGACAACAATTCCCGCTTCTTCCTTCACCTCGCGGATAGCGCTTGCCACAAGGTCTTCGCCAAACTCAACATCGCCACCCGGAAGGTCCCACGAAAGAGGTCGGCGAGAGCACGTCCTTGAACGCCGGAGCGCGAGAATCTTTCCGTCTTCGCGGATGACGACGGTTTTCGTTGAAATGTAGGGCTGTGTGTTCATATTGTCGTAACTCTATAAGGCACTCACCGCCGCCGCTACCGCAAGAATCCCGAGAAAGTTCATGACGAAGGCGACGGGAAGAAGGACGGCGACTTTGACGCGCGAAAGGCCGAGAAGCGATACTCCGAATTCATCGGGAAGCGGAGAGGCGATGATGAGTGCTCCTAAAATCGGAGCGAGCCATTTCCAAAAACCGAGATGGAATGAGTTAAGGAAACGCCGCACCGCGGTCTTCGGAAACATTCCCTTGATGTCATCGGCAAGCCGGTCTCGGATGAAAAGAAAGAGGACGAGGTCTCCGCACATGGCGCCAAGCGCTCCGAAGAGAGCCACGAGCCACGGCGATACGGTCTGTGAAAGCTCCGCGAGAAAAATGGCAGCTGGCGCGAGTGTGAAAACGGAGGTGAAGAAAAGCCCGACAAAAAAGCTCTCAAAAATCTTCCCCGCGTCGGTTGAGGCGAGAAGCTCCGCGAATACCCCGGAAGCAATAAGCACCCACGCCAGAAAAATCCCGACGCAAATCGCAACAATGTCTTCTTTGATATTCACTCTTGCCTTAGCGCGAGAGAGCATAGAGTATAGAAGATTATTGTGCTAAATATCTTTGGACAAAACTGTCTCTCATTCGTATGTCAAAAGATTTATTACGTACTTTTTCGTGCTTCCACTTTCCATCAGTGGTTACTAGGTAACCCCCTTTATCTTTTACCTTTAAATATGACCGAATAAGGTATTGGTCAGAAGTTGGCACAAGAGCAGATAAGTCTCTCGGTAAGAGGGTTCCCTCCACGGCCTTTTTAAGGGGGCGTAGAGCTCCTTCTCATAATCAAAACTATTCGCGTGCGTGACGATGATTTTCGTATGGGGTGACTATCGGGATTTGAACCCGAACTAGGGG
>JBBUCR010000067.1:0-6126 GCA_038057695.1 Patescibacteria group bacterium
GAAAACACAATCAACGTAACAACTCTATGAGCAGAAGCAGGATTGACACTGTCACGGAATTCCTCCACACCAATGGCACCGTTTCGAAGGACTTCAAATTCTTGGGCAACGGCAACCACCTGAATCGCCGGGCTCGGCGACGGTGCAAATGGCTTCTGAGTTGTTTGGGGGCATGGGAGGCGGCGTAGAAGTAGTCTGACGCTTTCCTCTAGGGGCGACGGCAAGTAAGCTGTCGCCTCCTTCTATTTAAGCAGAAACAAAAACTCCTCTTCGTTTAGAATCTTCACCCCTAACTTTTTCGCTTTGTCGTATTTAGACCCCGCGCTCTCCCCTGCCACGACGTAATCCGTCTTCGCGGAAACCGAACCCGACGGATTGCCGCCGAGGTCTCGAATTTTCTTCGCCGCCTCTCCCCGAGAAAGCGAGGCGAGTGTTCCCGTCAGCACGAATGTCTTCCCCGCGAGCGGAAGTTTCGCCTTATCTCTCTCCTCCACTTTTTGTATCTTCACCTGTTTGAGGAGAGCGTCCAGCATTTTTTGATTACCTTTGTCGCCAAACCACCCTACGATAGCCTTCCCGACAACAGCGCCGACTCCGCTGATATGCTCCAATTCCGCAAAGGTTGCTTTCCGAAGTCTTTCCACCGACTTGAAATGAGCGGCGAGGTCATAGGCGGTTTCTTCCCCGACTTGCGGGATAGAAAGACCAGTGAGGAATTTTGGGAGCGAAACGGCGCGCGCTTTTTCAATGGACGCGAGGAGATTATCAACCGATTTCTCGGCGAATCGCGGAAGTTCAAGGAGGTCTCCCCGCTTGAGGGTAAAAATATCTTCAAATGTCGTAATGAGTTTTTGCTCCAAGAGTACGTCAATGATTTTCGGCCCGAGTCCTTCCATATCAAACGCGTGCTTGGAAGCGAAGTGGTACAGCTTGCGCTTTTGAATGGAGAATGAATTTTTGTCCACACAGCGCCACGCGGCTTCACCCGGAATGCGTTCAATCCGTCCGCTTCCCCCACAAGCGGGAATCGTTTCGGGCCATTTGTACGGCTTCTCTTTCCCCGTCCGCATCTCGGTAAGCACCCGTACAATGTCAGGAATCACGTCGCCCGCTTTCTGCAGAATGACGGTATCGCCGATGCGGACGTCAAGCCGTTTGATTTCGTCTTCGTTGTGGAGCGTCGCGCGCGAAATGGTGGAACCGGCGACGGAAACGGGCCGAAGCTCTGCGACCGGCGTCACGACGCCCGTCCGCCCGACTTGAAAGACAATATCTTTCACGACCGTCGTTACCTGCTCCGCCGGAAACTTAAAGGCGATACCCCAGCGGGGCGCTTTGCCGGTGTAGCCGAGAATTTCCTGATATTTTCTCTCGTCCACTTTGACGACGATGCCGTCCGCAAGATAATCGGATTTCGGCATTTCTTCCTTCCATTTCTTCCAGTACCGGATGACATCATCAATGGTCTTCGCGTGTTCAAAATGCGGATTCACCTTGAATCCGAGCTCGCGCAAAAACTCTAACTCTTCGTGTTGCGTCGCGGGAAGCGTTTCCGAACTTTGGGAGAGGTCGTAGACATATGTTTCCAGTTTGCGCGAAGCGGCAATGGCAGGGTCAAGCTGGCGGATGGAACCGGCCGCGACATTACGCGGATTCGCAAATGGCTCTTCACCTTCTTCGTTTCGTTCGCGGTTGAGTTCTCTGAGGCGCGACTTTTTCATCCACACTTCCCCCTCCACGATGACGGATACGGGACGAGTGAGCCGGAGCGGAACCGATTCAATCGTCCGGACGTTATGCGTAACGTCTTCACCAATCACCCCGTCTCCGCGAGTCGCCGCGGTTTTGAGAAGCCCCTGTTCGTACGTCAGCACGATTTTGAGTCCATCTATTTTATGCTCACAGGTGTAGGTGGGAGTGGATACAGATTCGAGGTCAGACCTCTCTCCCGATTTGAGGTCTGACCTCAAGAACCGCTTCACGCGTGCGTCAAACTCGCGCATCTCGTCTTCCGAAAACGCGTCATTAAACGACCACTGTGGCACCGTGTGCCGAACTTTTACGAACTCGGGAAGAGGCTGACCCGCGACACGCTGTGAGGGTGAATCGGGCGTGATGAGCTCGGGGTATTCTTGCTCCAGCTCTACAAGCTCGCGTTTCAGCGAATCTAGAGCCTCTCCGGAAATCTCCGGTAAATCAAGGACGTGGTAGAGGTAGCGATGGTGGTTTATCGTTTCTTTAAGCTTATTCAAGCGATCTTGTACTTCTTTGGGAATGGGTCTGCTCATAGGATTCAAAACCTAAACTCTAATATCTAAATCCTAAACAAAACACGATATACGAGCAACAAATCACAAACAAGAAGTTCTTGTTTGATTTTTTAGAATTTGGAATTTGTTTAGAGTTTAGAATTTAGTTTTTAGAATTCTTTCTTAATATCTAACCCGCAGCGCCCTCTCCACCCGCCCTGGATTTACTCCGGCTCCGCACTCATTTTGTCCGCGCGACTCTATGACGGTGGAACCTGCCGCTGTTTTCCCGACTATGACGTTGGCACAGCCCGTGGGAACAAACGTGAGCAAAAAGGTGGTGGTTGCCGCGAGGATCGTCGGCTCAACCCAAAAAGAAACTTGGTTGGATTGCCCGTTGCAACTCACGGTATTGGGGTTCGGTTCCCCGACCTCATTTGATTTCGGAAACACGCTTCCGCCGGGCCGGAGGTCCCAATAGAGGGCGCACTCAATACCCGTGTCCGCGGCGTAAAAGGCGGTTTCCGATTGTTTCCCTGTGGAAGAAAGCGTGATTTCCTTTATGGATAACTGCGAGATGGCGATGCCGAGCGAAAAAAGCAGGCTTCCGATGAGAACGGCGAACAAAACGGTAAAACCCTTTCGGGAATTTTCAATTTTCAATTCCCAATTTTCAATCAATGACCGAATTGCGCAATGTCTAAATTGAGATTTCATTGAAAATTGATAATTGAGACTTGATAATTCAGCCCTGCGGACTTGTGTACCAATGAAGCATATGTTCGGTGAGGTCAAGGTACCGACTGCCGAACGACGGCGTATTCCACATTACCCGTACGGTCGTGGACGCTTCCACGTCGGGAACTATCTCGGTTACATACACTCTCCGCGAAAACTCGGTGGGTTTCCACCCTCCGGTCGTCCGGTGTCCAAAAATTCCGTACAGCGGGTCGGTTGTCGGTATGGGGTTCAGTAGGTCACCGACATAGTGATAGAGCCGACAGTATTCGTTATCCAATGTGCACTCTTTTGTTTGTTTGTTTTGCGGTGATTCGGTCACATCAATACCGCAACCGGACTGCTTGAGACATTCATTCAGGTTTTGCAACCATTGCCCTCCATTCTGGAGCGCGTTCGTGTCGCGGATGTTGCGGACATATTCTATCGCCTCTTGCGCGAGATAGAACGCGGTTATTTCCTGACGCGCCGCTTCTGCGGACGCAAGCCCTTTTTCGGCCATGGTAAGCGGGCCGACGATGGCGAGAAGCAAAATCGCGATAGCGACAAGCGTTTCAATAATCGTGAAGCCCCCACGAGATGGAATATGGAATATGGAATATGGAATATGGAAGAGAGAAGTCAGAATCCGACTCTTTTTCTTCTTATCTATATTCAAGATTCTAAATTCTATATTCATAGCCTATATATCAAGCGCTCTCTGCGACACGAGTGTTTGTATATCAAACCGCGAAACAACTTTGCTTTTCCCCTTCATCCAACCCTTGACGACCAGAAGCACGCGGGGCTGTAGTTTATTGTTCCCTTGCTCCTTTAAATTGTCCGCTCCATCAACGTAAAAGTTAAGCGTCTCCACCTGAACTTCGGGTGCGGTAATGGGAATAAAGTTGGCTTGGGTAAGCAAAACCGCAGGGTCTCCATTTTTGGAACGGACAATCGCTCCGTCCGACAATTCATAGAGCATATACTCTCCGTCACGTGTCTTGAATACGAGCCGTTCACCGGGAATGGTTGCACAGTTGCGCGTCTGCGTGACTGAAACCGGGTTGGAGTCGCCCTCAAAACTACAGCGATAGTTAGTTCCCGTGCGAATGTTGCGGGACATATTTTCCAGCGCGAAATGGAGATTATTGACGACGGTCTTGAGCGCCTGTGCCTTATGATTCGCTTCAATAAGCGAAATCAGGCTTCCGACAGAGATGACCATAATAATCGCGAAGACTGCGAACGCGATCATCATCTCAATCAGGGTGAAGCCCGAAGAAGCTTTTAGCTTCAAGCTTCTAGCTTTCAGGAAAGAACGGGATGTGAGTTTTGTTTTCATCTTTTACTAGAACCTAGAACCTGACAGCTAGCACCTATTTTATGGATATCTGCCCCGTGCTCCGCACCTCCACCACGCGCTTTTCTCCTGTGGGAGAGGCTACATAGACGCGCGCCGATTGATACAGTACTCCGCCCGCGCTCCGGTTTGTCTTAATACTAGCATCAGGATTGGGACGAAGGAATGTCACGTCAAGGGAGGTAATGTTTTGGTTTGAGGACGGCAGTGAATCCACGCTACATTCTTCCTTTTTGTCCGCAGGTAGCGCGTCGCGGCCTCCGTCACCTTGAAGAACGCCACAGAATTTGTAAATGGTATTCCCCTTTTCCAGCTTGAAAACACTGACGCATTCCGCCATGGTAAGACAACCGGACGCGTCGTAGGACGAACCAAAACCGCCGTTAAACAGACCATCTCCTTCTATTCCATCTTCATCCGCGAACATCGCGTAGGTAGTTTTTGCTTGTGAATTGGAATCAAAATGCAAGCCATAACCGACATCAAAATCTCCCTGAAACTGGTGAACACTGACTCCGTAGCTTTGCGCTTGTCGGAACGACAGGGCGAGTTCATAAGCAAGCGTGCTTAAAAAGAGTTGTCCGCTCACGCGGTTGTACGCGAGGATGACAAAGGTACTGATGATGCCAAAGAGCACGACGGCAATGAGAAGCTCCACCAGTGCAAAGCCACGATTAGCTTTTAGCTTATAGCTTTTAGCTTTTAGGAAGAAGCCTTTGATTTTTCCTTTGTTCTGCATTTTCTGACTATAAGCTATCAGCTATCAGCTATCAGCTATCAGCTATTCTGGAGCAGCAGCGACAATCCCGTCACATCAAACGAGAAGAGATACACAAGGAGCAGGCCGAATACGAGAAAAGGACCGAGCGGAAATTCCGTTTTCATACCGAGGCGCTTCAGCCTACCCCGAAAACTCGGGCAACAGCGTCTAGGAAGATAGTCGGCGATAGCTTTGAGAAAGAGCGCGCCGAGGCTTACCGCCGCGCCGAGCCAAAATCCGATAACCAGCGCGGAGAGGCCTTGCGCGATTCCAAGAAACCACGGGAAAAGCAAAATGAGTTTCGCGTCCCCGAGTCCCATCGCCCGTCCTCGCGAAAAGAACCACAGGGCCGCGAATGGCGCGGCGAAGAGGGGTCCCGCGATAAGGTCGCGAAGAAATGAACTATGGAATATGAAATATGAAATACCAAACAGAAGAAGGGAAACGGCACAGGAACTGTACACGAGAGCGTCGGGGATGACTTTATGCCGGAAATCATAGACCGAGAGGGCGATGAGCAGGCTCCAAAGGACAAGAGAGAATAGAATATAGAATATAGAATATAGAGAAAGAGAAGAGAAGAGAAGAGGGAATTCTTTCCAGAAAACAAGGGCGAACACAAGGCCGGTTGTAAACTCCACGAGCGGATACTGCCCGGAAATACCGTTTTTACATCCGCGGCAACGGCCTTTCTGGATAAAAAAGCTTGCTATCGGGACGAGTTCAAACCACCGCAGGGTTTTGCCGCAGGAAAGGCAAAGTGAGCGGCCAGAAAGTGTTTTCGTACCATAGCGGAGGACCACCACATTGAGAAAGCTCCCAATGATGGTCCCCAGTAAGAAAAAAAATAAGAGAAACACGAATGGCATACGGGAATAGTATACCACCCCGAGTTACGAAATTCGCAGAGGTACCGTCATTGCGAGCCTCGCCTTTAGCCGCGAGCGGAGCGTGGCGGGAAGCAATCCGGGAATCCCTAGGAACTGTGAATTACGAAACTCCCGTTCTGCGTCTTTTTTGTCATTGCGAGCACTTCG
>JBBUCR010000068.1:0-1453 GCA_038057695.1 Patescibacteria group bacterium
GGTTCGCTCTTCTTCGGTACCACTACAGGAGGAGTTTCCAGCGCCTTTTTAGACAAGCCGACAAACGCGAAGACACCGATACCGACGACGGCAACAATCATAAGAACCGCCGTAAGAATCCGCTTCGTGAAAAATGACATTCTCTTTGTATTTACTTTTGCGCGTAGTACGTAAGGAGCGCGGCAATTCCTTTTTGGTTCTTCGTCCATTCGGTATCCGTATGATTCGTGAGAAGCACGCTGATTGCGGGGATATTCTGCTTGGCGAACCAGTTTACCATATCTCCCGTTGTCTCGTAGAAGTCAAAGCTCTGAAATGCCGGATACAGGGACGCGTCCGCAAATAGTTTGGTGAGCGTTTCCGTTTCCGCGGATACGCCGTTCTCGCAATTTGACGCGTAAACGCCTCCGGCCGCGCTGAACCATACCGCTACCGCGACAGGCGTATTGGTTTCCGTGTATTTCTTGATTGCCTGACTTTCCGGTTCGGAAAACGCTTTGCTCCCGCCGCTCACTTTCTTGTTCTGCCACGTGCCCGAAGCTTGCCAACCGCAATCAAAGTTGCGGTTGAGGTCAACGGTGCGCGCGTTAAACCTGCCGGCAATTTGCTTGTCCAAAGATTGCGGAACATCCATAGCCGAAAAGCGGGTCGTCGTGCCGAGTGTTTTGTACAGTCCGTCGGGATTCAGAACCGGAATAACCGTCACCTTCACGTTCGCGGGAATGATGTTCGGAGTTGCTTTCAAATAATCCATCGTCTGGTACGCGACGAGTGTCGTGTTCCATTCGTACCCGCCGTGGATGCCGCCGATGAATAAAAGTTCTTTTGCTCCCGTATCGCCCGCCTGCCCGCCTGCGGCGGGCATGGGCAAGTAGGTATACGCGGTGATATCGCGCCCTTCAACGGATTTTCCGATAACCGAAACGATTTCTTCCGCCGCTTTTGCTCCCTCTTCGGTGCTTGGGACTACCGTTGTATCGGGGGTTGCGGGCGTATTTGTGGCCGTGTCCCCTTTTGGAGAAAGACTTTTAGTAACGAAGTACACCCCGACAAGGACAAGAATGAGAACGATGATTGCGATGATGGTTTTCTTCATATGACCTGACGTGTTAATTAATAATAAATCTTCCTTGCTGCGGGGCTTGGGCTCGAACCAAGATAACGAGATTCAGAGTCTCGTGTCCTACCATTAGACGACCCCGCAAAATGCGCCAAAAAGGCGAAATACTCATAAAAGATAGCTGAAAAGCGGAGATTATTCAACCTACAGTAGTCAGTTGCGAAGGGGGGCAGTGAGGAGTACTCTACGGTGTAGAAACCGTAGCGTGAATCTGAAACCGAAAAAGAACGTATGAACACGACAAGTCCACGAAGTCCTGCAGTAGGTCCCGAACCGCAAAAACCTGATCCGAAACCAAAAGTGCTCGCGAAACCTATCGTCAAACGACTTCCT
>JBBUCR010000069.1:0-1796 GCA_038057695.1 Patescibacteria group bacterium
CGGAACAAGCGGAAGGTTGCTGAACTATTCACTCCAGGCCGTGTCGCAGGGTAAAGACGCTCTCGGCGAGGTTACGGTTGATGTTACCTTCGGCAAGAGAAGGCCAGTGAAAGGCAGGGCGGTTCATACCGACATTATTGAGGCAAGCGCACTGGCGTATTTGAATGCAGTGAATCGGCATCTCGGTATGAACAAGGCCGCCGAAGACGGACGACATTACGGTGCCCCGTGTCTTATTGGCAGCATCGGCGGGACCTGAAATGTTGGGGGGAATAGGAAACTACACATCGGTTCGGTAACCCGTTTTCAAACACGCGTTGCCGAGTCCGTTTTGCATGGCCGCTGGATAACTCCGGCGGCTTTTTATTGTCGGTGTTATTCTGATATTCTCGAGAATATTCAGAATAGCGGATGTGGACCGGTACCTTGACTTTAGGAGTGGGTTAGGATAATCTATTTATATGACTTCAGACGCACGGATAATCGCCATTATCAGCATTATTATCACCGGATTGACCGGTGGAGATTTCGCCCGTGTTCGTTTCTAGACTGTCAACTTTACACTTTCAACTTTAAACTGACACACGCGAGCTCTTCACCCCGAAGCGCTCGCTTTTCGTTTCGGACGCCTCGCGTGAGGACGGTCCGCAAGAGATGAAATGAGAGCGTGTGGGCTAAACCTAAACTTGCGTGGCAAGTCGGTCGCCCGAGGGGACGAGAAGAGACATTCGGTCATTAAAAACCTATGAAACCTGAATCAACCACCATGTTAGTGAATCGGTTAGTCTCCCGAACCGAAGACCGTGAGAAAGTATTCCAAGCCGTTGCGGAAAAGGAGCGTTTCGGATACACCTTTGAGAATGCGAACGCCTCGCTTGAACTTTTAATTGCGCGGATTCTGAACGGGAAAAAATTACCGTTTGCCGTTGCTTCCTATCATGTATCTATCCGCGGTTCAATGGAAGATGGCGCTCGGAACGGTCATGTGTGCGAGGCGAGCATTAAGGTGCGCGTCAGTGGCGCTGAGTTTTTTGAAGTTTCGGATGGAAACGGGCCTGTTTGCGCTCTTGACGGAGCGATTCGTCTCGCATTAAGCAAGTCCCGCCTTCCCTGTCTTGATTCCATCAAACTCGTTGGCTATTCGGTCGGGCTTGTTGCCGGAACAGCGGTTGGAACTGACGCTAAAACCTATGTGCAAATCACAACTTCAAATGGACCTGTTGTCTGGAGTACCGCCGGAGTGAGTGAGAATGTGATTGAAGCAAGCTTGCTCGCACTGGTTGACAGTTTAGAGTACGCATTCATGGTGCAGACAAAGAAATAACGGCATTGATGATTGGGTTGAGGGCATACAGGGGAGGTTGTAATGACCCCCCTGTTTTTGTTGACAGTACTATGCGAATAAGTATAATAGACCCCGCACTCTGAAAAGGCAGAGCGTGGCCTTTGACAATTGAAATGTAGAGAACGTTGACCCCGAAAAATGGTGCATTGCATCATGTCGGGGCAAGTGCAAATTAACGTCTATTAATTTGAAACCCCGTAAAGCGAGCAGGGCTCGCAACGGGGTAAAGTAATTCCACTCCAACCTTCTCATCAAAGGTGGAGCAAGACCCGAACAACTTTTGCAAATCAAAATTTGAACGGGGAAAAGCGAAAGGTCAAACTCATTAAGGAACTTTATAGAAATACTGTTTTCTGTTTTGTTCCGTTCGCGATTGCTCAAATCACAAGTTTGAACGATTCAATATTAGAGTTTGATCCTAGCTCAGGATGAACGCTGGCGGCGTGGATAA
>JBBUCR010000070.1:0-2302 GCA_038057695.1 Patescibacteria group bacterium
AAGGAAAGTAACGACACCCAGATTCCTCTTGAGCTGCTCCGTAAATCGGCGCTTGTATTTATCACCCCTCTGAATCAAACCGGTAGATAGTTTTAGGTCATAGGTAATTGCACCCACTAATAAATCAGTTAACTGAAGCAAATCGTTCGAGCGGGAATCGAAACGAACAACTCCATTGACTGCAAGCCTCTCAAGGGTTTCATTGATTTTCCGTTTGACGTTCACCTCAAAACGAATGTCGCGTGGCACGGTAACATAGTCAGCAATTATCGTAAGAATTTCATTTCTTGAGACAGAAGACTGAATAACTCGTATGGAAATATCCTCATAGGCTTGCCACGGGTCGCCACCGAAAGATCTCTGAAAATAATCACCTGTCTTGTCTAGCGTGTATGAAGCGAAATCTTGATTCTTAGTCGAAAAAAGTGCATTCAACGCGAACACAGCGAAGTCAAAATTGTTTTTTGAGAGTTTGTTAAATTTTAATTCGTCGTAGAATTGACACTTGCTTCGTTCGTATGAGATTTTACTTTGGAGATAATACGGCTGCGAACACTTGATGAATCCCACTGTAAAAAAAATGATTCGGTCGGATTATTTAGACTTCCACTCTCGTCAAGAAAACAAAATCTACTCCAGATATTCTTGTAATCTGAAAGCCGCAAATCACCACCTTGACGTTCGTTGTTAAAAAATTTGCCAAACATATTTTAAAAACTACTGCTCATGCTTTAAGGCGATTTCCAGAATCTCGCGGGCGATAACGTTCGCCGCGTCCAACTTGGCGAAGTGGCGGGCACGCTCCGCCATCAATGTGTAGTGATTTTCGTCACCGAAAACTTTTTCAATCTGATTACGGAAGAGTGTCGGTGTAAGGTTCGCTTCTTCCAGTACATCCGCCGCGCCGTTCTCGGCGTACGCGTACGCGTTTCCCCGCTGGTGGTCGCCATTTGAGTCAGCGAGAGGAACGAGGAGTGAAGGCTTTCCCCACGCCGCGATCTCAAAAATAGTTGAACCCGCCCGCGATATGATAAGGTCGGCACGTTTCCCCGCTCCGGCCACTTGCCGCGTGGAAAGATACCCGAACGGATGATAGCGGTGTTTAAACGGATTATCCTGCAAAAGCACCTTCGCCCGCGCGGACATATCCGCAAGATTTGCTTTTCCCGTCTGATGGAGTATCTCGTAGTCCTTTACCAAATCGGGAAGACTTTGGAGCAATGCTTCATTCAGAGTCACGGAACCGAGCGAGCCGCCGATAACGAAAATAACCTTGCTGTCCTTTTCAAGGCCGAATTCGCCCCGCTCCGGTACGCCCTTGGAAAAAATCTCGCGGCGGAGCGGGTTGCCGGTGTAGGCAACCTTCTCCCTTTGAAACGAATTCGCGGCGTCCGCGAACGAAACGGCGACTCGTGTGGCAAACTTTCCCGCCCACATATTCACTCTGCCGGGCACCGAATCCGATTCGTGAATAATCACCGGGATTTTCCAGAAGCGCGCGGCGAAAAGCGCGGGGAAACTGCCGAATCCGCCCTTCCCCACCACGACATCGGGGTAAATCCGGAACATAATCACTGTCGCCCGAAGAACCGCCCACGCGGTCTTCAACACATCGGTAACGTTTTTCACAGAGGCGTACCTGCGGAGCTTTCCCGTAGAAACCCGGATAAAGGCGATTCCATGCTCAAACAGGACTCCCTCATCGTAAGGTTCCGGCGCCATAAAAAAAAGAGTCGGAGCGATAAGGCGTTCTTCCTTGGACAGCGCGAGCACTTCCTCCGCTATCGCGATAATCGGATAAAAGTGTCCGCCTGAACCGCCGCCGGTAAATAATATTTTCATACAATAATGCTAATACCGCGAATGAAGAATGCGAATACCGCGAATTAAGAGGTCTGCATTTGAAGTATTCGCGTAATAATTCGTAGCATTCGCATTATACTCTTTGGTAACGCGATATATTCAGCAGTATCCCCGCCTCAAACAGCGTAATGACAAGCGAGGTGCCGCCGTGACTCACAAACGCGAGCGTCAGTCCCGAGAGCGGTATAATCGCGAGCATTGACGCGATATTCAAAAAGGCTGAAACACCTATGAGTATAACAATACCCACGGAGAGGAGTCCACTAAAAAGGTCCGGAGCGCGGGACGCGACGCGCAGGCCGCGGAGGAGAAGCGCGAGAAAAAGCAGAATAAGAGTCGTGGCTCCGAGAAAGCCGAACTCTTCTCCCGCCACGGCGAAAATGGAATCGCCGATGGGTTCCGGAAGGTACGAAAACTTTTGCACGCTTTGGCCGAATCC
>JBBUCR010000071.1:0-10473 GCA_038057695.1 Patescibacteria group bacterium
TCCTCGTTCGTGGTTTCTTTCGCGGTTCCTCATACATCAAACTTAACAAATCTCTTCTAGGCTAATTCGCACGAATTAGCCTATAAGGGGTGGTGGGAAGTTGAGGGTAGAGTAAGGGAAAGGTGGCTGAGGAGAGGTGAGAAAGGGTGGAAAGAAAGGCGGAAAAAAGGGAAACTGATTCTGCCGTAAGGCGCGGACGCCAGAGACGCTTCTGAACACGTTCACCCAAAAAGCAATGTTTTTTTCAATAGTGGTTTTATAGCTATATATCTTGTTGACGGACAATAGGCAATATAGTAATCTTATAGGGCAATGACAAATAAGCAAAACACGGCCTCATATTTTGGTTTTTGGTTTAACCCGACACGCTAGCCGGAGTTGTTTGCTTGTTCACACCTTTATACTCACCGAACAAAGAACCTCCGGAAAGCGGGGGATTTTTTGTGTAGAAAATGCGAATATGCGAATGGACGAATCAACGAATAGATGCGAATAAGAAAATCCCTCCCGCCGAAGACGGCGAGTGCTCCCTTTAAGAAAGGGAGAATAAGACACCACAATGAAAATAATTGCACACAACACAATAGAGCTTAGGGGTGAAGCGACACCGCCTTCATCCAAATCACAGACCATACGGGGGCTGGTTTTCGCGACGCTCGCGAAGGGAACGTCGGCACTCAAAAATCCGCTTCACAGTCAGGACACGGTGGACGCGATTCGCGCATGCAGGGCGCTTGGCGCGAACATAATGGTGAAGGAAGACCGCATCGTCATTGAAAGTGACGGTGTGCCGCTTGAAAGCGACACGACACTGAATACGGGAGATTCGGGCGTGACGACGCATTTTCTCATGCCGGTCGCGGGATTGCGTGGTCCGAAGGCAGGGCCCATTACGTTTGATTGCGGAGCACAAATGAAACAACGTCCCGTTGAAACGCTTGTTATGGCGCTTCAGCGTCTTGGCTTGAAAGTGAAGCCGCAACATAAGAATGGTCATTGTCCTCTGCAAATCTCGGGTGAGCTTTTCGGAGGAAAAGCGACCATGAGCGGGAAGAGTTCGCAGTACCTCTCGGCACTGCTGATTTCGCTTCCGTGCGCGAAAAATGATTCGGTGATTACCGTGAATAATTTGCAGGAACGTCCGTATGTGGAGATGACGGAGATGTGGCTCCGCGAGCAGGGAATTGTCTACAGTCACGAAGAGAAGAAAGGCCAAGATATCTACACGATTAAAGGAGGGCAGGCGTACAAGCCGTTCATCAAAACAATTCCGGGAGATTTCTCCTCGGCATCGTACCTCATCGCGGCGGGAGCGCTCTTTCCGGGACAGGTAGTGCTTCACGGGCTTGATATAAACGACCCACAGGGGGATAAAGCATTGGTGGAAATACTCAGAACTATGGGAGCAGATATAGAGATACAAGGAAATAAAATGACCATAACGGGAGGAAAGCCACTTAAAGGAATGAAGATAGACGCGAACGCGATTCCCGATATGGTCCCGACACTCGCCGTCATCGCGGCGGTGGCAAAGGGAAAAACGGAAATTGTGAATGTGGCGAACGCTCGGCTGAAAGAAACCGACCGCCTGCATTCAATGACCGAAGGACTCACGAAAATGGGGGCGAAGATAGAGGAAACAAAAAACAGCCTTGTTATTTCGGGAGGGAAACTTTACGGCGCGACAGCACATGGATTTAACGACCACCGCACGGTGATGGCGCTCTCTCTTGCGGGAATGCTGGCGAGCGGGGAGACCTTCATTGACACGGCGGAGGCGATTAACAAGACGTTTCCGGATTTCGTGAAGGTGATGAAGGGACTCGGAGCTAACATAAATATGAGATAGCTCCGAAGATTTAGGATTTATGCTTAAAGATTTATGAATAAGAAAAAAGATAAACACATAGTGCTGATGGGGTTCAAGAACGCAGGAAAGACTGTGGTGGGTAAAGAGCTTGCCCGCCGAACGGGAATGCCTTTTTTGGACCTGGACGACGAAATTGAAAAACAAGCCAGTATGAAGTGCCGGGAAATAGTACAAACGCAAGGAGAAAAAGCATTTCGGACGATTGAAACTGAAACACTCAAAAAAGTTCTGGCTACCGACACTCCATCTATAGTGGCGCTCGGAGGCGGAGCAATTCTCGCCGCCGAGAACCAAGAATTGATACGGGAGCACAAAAAAGCGCTCATCACCGGAGATAAGAACACACTCTTCAACAGGATAATCAAGAAAGGACGGCCGATGATATTTGGGAAGGAAGGAACAGACAGAGAAGCGTTTGAAAGAGTATATACCGAACGCGAACCAATGTACGAACAGCTTGCGGATATGAAGGTAGATAATAGCGGGAAAGTTGAAAGCGCAGTCGAAGAAATCATTAAACATCTTACATCATAAATCTAAAATCTATGAAATTGATTTTACTCATCCACGGGGCGAATCTGAATATGCTAGGGAAAAGAGACCAGAGTCATTATGGGACGCTGACGCTTCAGGAGCTTGAGAAGCAAGTTTCGGAAGCGGCGAAGCGGCACGGGCTCAAGGTGAAAGCGTTCCAGTCAAACGACGAGGGAGGGATTATTGATTTTCTCCAGAAGAACGCGGCCATTGCGGCAGGGATTCTCATCAACGCGGGTGCGTATACGCACTATTCGTACGCTATTCACGACGCGCTTGCCGATACGAAACTTCCCGCGATTGAGGTACATCTTTCCAGGGTGACGGAGCGGGAGGAGTGGAGAGCGAAGTCGGTGCTCGCGCCGGCGTGTGTTGCCGTCTTCTCAGGTGAGCGAGAAGAAAGTTATAGGAAAGCGGTTAATGAATTAGCGAACAGATTGTTGACGCCAAATTCTAAACACTAAACTCTAAATCCTAGGCAAAATCCAAATCAGAAATCATAAACAAAAAAATCGTGGCGTCTTCATTGGAATTTGTAATTTAGTATTTGTTTAGAGCTTAGGATTTCGAATTTAGGATTTATTGACGAGTTTAAACAAAAACGTGAAATCTAATCCCACAAAGTTAAACGCGGTTATCGGACATCCACTTAACCAAAGTAGGAGTCCGAAACTACATAATCCGGTCTACGAACTGTTTAAACTTGATGCGGTGCTTTCACCGATTTCGCACCCGGATATCAAGAAGCTCGTTTCGGATATCAAGGCGCTCCCCATTCACCTCACGGCGGTGACGATGCCGCACAAGCAGAGCATCATTCCGCTCCTTGATGCGGTGGACAGGGGAGTGAATGCGGTGGATGCGGTGAATACCGTCGTCAACAGAAACGGCAAGCTATACGGCTACAACACCGATATTGACGGTATTAGCTACGCCCTCCGCGGCGTTACTCTCAAACATAGACAGGTGTTGCTTGTGGGAGCCGGGGGCGCGGCATCCGCGGTGGCGTATGTGATTCAAAAAGGCGGCGGGCATCTTTTGTACCTAAACAGAACAGAGAAGAAAGCGGTGGCGTTACAGAAAAAATTCGGAGGGATAGTCGTGCGGAAGAACGAGCTGAAGGCCGAGGGAATAGACCTCATTATCAACGCGACACCGGTGGGAATGTATCCGAAGATTGCCGATATACCGATACCTCCCGGACTTCTGGATAAACATCAAACTGTCTTCGACCTCGTGTATAATCCGGTTGAAACAAAACTGCTGAAGTTGGCGAAAAAGAAGGGTGCGAAGGCGATTTCGGGACTGGATATGTTCGCGGTTCAGGGACTCCGGCAAATAGAGTTGTGGACGGGGAAGAGGATAGTTACGAAGAGTTTGGTCGAGAGAGTGAAGAGGAATATACAGAGTAACAAATAACTGTAACAAGTAACTGCAACTGAATAACGAATTATGAATTAAGAATCTACCACCCCTCAATCCCCTCCTTAGAAAGGAGGGGAGGGAAGAGAAGAAATCTTAAATCTTGAATCATACATCTTAAATCTACTTTTTATGAATATAACAATACTTAGAAGACTGCCGCCGGTGGAAAAAATAATCAAAGCGTTTCCGCTTTCCAAAAAAGCGGAAAAGCAGGTAGAGAAAGACCGGCAGGAAGTCAAAGATATCTTGGAAGGGAAAGACGCCCGCTTTATCGTCGTTGTGGGTCCCTGTAGCGCGTGGCCGAAAGAGGCGGTGATTGAATACGCGAAAAAACTCAAGCCCTTGTCGGACAAACTGAAGAAAAGTCTGAAAATAGTGATGCGCGTGTACATCCAAAAACCGCGCACGACAACAGGCTGGACGGGTCCCGTGAACCAGCCCGACCCGTTTAAGCCGTCCCATATCGGCGAAGGGGCGAAATACTGTCGCGAAATGATGGTGAACGTGGTGGAGATGGGGCTTCCCATCGCCGACGAAGCGGTCTTCACGCATAACGCGAAAGGATTTATTGAGCTCCTCTCATGGGTCGCTATCGGTGCGCGCAGTACCGAAGACCAGGAGCACCGTGTGTTTGCTTCTTCGCTTGATTGCGCGGTGGGTATGAAAAATCCGACAAGCGGTTCCATTGAAATCGGCGTGAACAGCGTCGTGGCGGCGCAATACCCGCACACGGCGGTCTTTGACGGATACGAAGTGCAGACGAGCGGCAACGCGCACGCGCACCTTATCCTCCGCGGCGGTTCGCAGGGAGCGAATTACGGCGAGCGATACGTACGGGAGGCGAAAGAGCGGATGGAAAAACTGAATATCAAGAATCCGGCCGTTATACTTGATGTTAGCCACGATAATTGCAAAGTAAACGGCGTGAAAAATCACTGCAATCAGGTAACGGTTGTGGAGGAAGCGATAGCAATACTTCAGAAAAATCAGGAACTTCGGGAGGTAGTCAGAGGATTTATGCTTGAAAGCTTCCTTAAGGAGGGGAGCCAGAAGGTGGACGCAAAGTTTCCGAAAAGACTTGACCGAGGAGGGCTTTCCATTACCGACCCGTGCCTCGGCTTTGAGCAGACGGTAGGGGTGCTGGAGGAGCTTGCGGGATTCAAGAGGAGGAATGCGGAATAGAGAATTGAAAATGGAGATGAAAACGATAGATATAAAAATAAAAAAAGCAGAAGAGAGGTCCTATTCAATAGCAATAGGGTCCGGCTTTTTGGCGCGCTTGCCGGAGGTGCTGAAGAAAGATTATCCGGCCAGTTCATACATCATTATCGCCGACGCGAAAACCAAAAACCTGTTCGGTAAAAGACTGCTCCTGGGATTACGGCAAGCCGGATGCAAAGCACTCCTTCTCTCTGTTCCGGTGGGGGAGGGTTCAAAAAGCCAAAAGCGGAAGACTTCGCTTGAAGAAGCGATGCTGAAAGCAGGCATTGACCGGCGCGGAGTTGTGCTTGCGCTCGGGGGCGGGGTTATCGGGGACCTCGCCGGGTTTGTCGCGGCGACGTATATGCGCGGTATTCCGTATATCCAGCTCCCCACAACACTGCTTGCGATGGTAGACAGCTCGGTGGGAGGGAAAACGGGTATCAACACATTCCACGGGAAAAATCTTATCGGCGCCTTTCATCAGCCCAAGGCGGTCTATGCGGACATACGTACGCTCCGGAGCCTTCCGGACACTGAAATTCGGAGCGGCCTCACGGAAGCGGTTAAAATGTTTATTACATCCGACAGGGAGAGCTTTGTGTTCGCGGATGTGCATCTTGCCAAAGCGCTCGCGAAAGATACCGGCATTCTTGCCGAGATTATTTCACGCGCGGTACGGATTAAGGCAGGTGTCGTGGAACGCGATGAGCGCGAAAGCGGCGAACGAATGGTCCTCAATTTCGGACACACCATCGGGCACGCGATTGAAAAACTGTTTACCTACACACTTCTCCACGGGCAGGCGGTCGGTGTAGGAATGCTCGCGGAGGCCACGCTCGCGCATCGGCTCGGCGCGTTGTCTCCCGAAGACCTTGCCCTTATACGCGGTATGTTGAAACGGCTTCTCATCCCTGCTTCCCTACTGAAGCAGTTTGCTCCGGAGGCTGTCATCGCGGCGACGAAGGGAGACAAAAAGAGCGTTGGCGGGCAGGCGCGGTATGTCATCCTCAAGAAGATCGGGGTTGTAGAAATAAAGCATGGAGAGTTTGTGCAGGCAGTAGAAGATGGGGAAGTGGCACAAGCGATACGAAATATATGAAATAGCAAAAGATGTTACAGTATATCTATGGCAGGCAACACATTCGGACAACTATTTAGAATAACGAGCTTCGGTGAATCCCACGGAGGCGCGGTTGGCGCTGTCGCGGACGGCTGTCCGCCCGGCATTCCAATTACAGAGGCGGATATCCAGAAGGAGCTGGACCGCAGGAAACCAGGACAAAGCAAAATCACCACTCCGCGTAAGGAAGAAGATAAAATCAGCATTCTTTCTGGCGTATTTGAAGGTAAGACGACAGGAACGCCAATACTCCTCCTCGCGCACAACGCCGATATGCGTCCGCAGGATTACGACCATCTCAAGGGAATCCTACGTCCGTCGCACGCCGATTTTACGTACACGGAAAAATACGGCATTCGCGACTCGCGCGGGAGCGGGCGGGCGAGCGCGCGAGAAACTCTGGCGCGTGTCGCGGCGGGCGCCATTGCCAAGAAATTTTTGAAGGAAAGACTTGGCGTGGAAATTCTTTCATATGTGGAGCAGGTGGGAACCTTGAAAGCCAAAGTGGATATGTCCGCCGTAACGCCAGAAGACATAGAGGCGAACATCATCCGCTGTCCCGACCAAAAAATGGCGGAGAAAATGATAGAACTCGTGGACGGCATCCGGAAGGAAGGCGATTCCGTCGGAGGCGTCATCCGCGGACTCATTAAACATGTGCCGAAAGGCCTCGGTGAGCCGGTGTTTGATAAGCTCTCCGCTGACCTCGGTAAAGCGATGCTTTCCATTAACGCGGTAAAGGGCTTTGATATCGGTTCCGGTTTTGAGTGTGTTGCGATGCGCGGGAGCGAGCATAACGACCCGTTTACCATAGACGCAAAAGGAGAAGTGCGCACGACGACCAATCACGCGGGCGGGACGCTCGGCGGTATTTCAAACGGCGAGGACATCTATTTCCGTGTCGCGTTCAAACCCGTCTCAACCATCCGCAAAAAACAGCACACCGTGAACACCGACACGCGCAAAGAAATAGAGCTTGAGGCGACCGGACGACATGACCCATGCGTGCTCCCGCGCGCGGTGCCAATTGTAGACGCGATGAGCGCGCTTGTGATTATGGACCATTACTTGCGCAACAGAGCGCAGAATAGCGGGTAGCACGTAGGGGGTAGAATGTTGTATGAAAGATGAAACACTGAAGAGAACAAGAAAAAGAATAGACGCGCTTGATGAAGAATTACTTCGCGTGCTTTCGAAGCGTTTTGAGATTGTGCGGGAAATACGGGACCTAAAAAAAGCAACGGGTTTACCACCGCTTGACCCGAAGCGTTGGGACGAAGTCGTCGAAGCACGCCTCACACTCGCGAAGGAACTCGGGCTTCCGCAGGGATTCACGAAACAGTTTCTAGATCTTATTCACAAACGGTCATTAGAAATTGAAAACTGATATGGATATCCACACTGCAAAACGACTTCTGCGATTTCCCGAATATATCTTTTCACGAATCGCGAAAGAGATAGCGAAAGTGGAAAAGACATCGGGACGGAAAGTGCTGAATCTCGGCATGGGTACTCCCGATGTGCCTCCGAGCGCGCGGTATGTTGAAAAGCTTGCCGAATTCGTGCAGGCTCCCGACGCGCCGCTCTACCCAGGCTATGGCGCGTCGCGCGAATTCAGCGAGGCACTTCAAGCGTGGTATAAAACGCGTTTTGGTGTCGCGCTCGCTTCCGATGAACTGCTCCCTCTCCTTGGCGCGAAGGACGCGACGGGACACCTGCCGCTCGCGCTTTTGGACGAAGGGGATGAGGCACTCACTCCCGACCCCGGATACCCCGGTTTTAGCGGCCCCACCGATATGATTGGCGCGGTTCCCGCCTATTACTCTCTTACGGAAGCGAACGATTTCAAAATTGATGTAGCGGAACTTGAAAAGAAAATCACGAAAAAGACAAAAGGTATCTGGGTGAACTTTCCGTCCAACCCGACAGGGCAGGTGGCCACTCGCGAAGAACTTCGCGCCATTGTCGCGTTCGCGAAAAGACACGGCATTTTTGTCCTGTATGACAACGCGTACGCCGAGATAGTGTTTGGCGGGTACAAGGCTCCCAGTATTCTTGAAATTGAAGGCGCGAAAGACATGGCGGTGGAACTCGGTTCGTTTTCCAAGATGTTCTCGTTTGCCGGATTCCGTATGGGCTGGATAGTGGGAAATAGCAAAATGGTAGCGGCGCTCGCGAAGGTGAAATCGCAAGTTGACTCGGGACTTTCAACTCCGCTCCAAAAACTCGGCGCGTACGCGCTCACTCACCCCGATACCGAGTGGAGCAAGAAAATGCTGAAAAGCTACCAAGACAGACGCGATAGCATCGCGAAGCATCTTACGAAACGTGGACTTTCGTTCCAGATTCCCCAAGGCGGGTTGTATCTTTGGGCCAAGATTCCGGATGCGGAAAAAGATTCGGAGACCTTTTGCGCGCGATTGCTCAAGGAAAAACAAATCGTCCTCACGCCCGGAACGGCGTTCGGAAAGAACGGAGCGCGGCATGTGCGCGTCAGCATCTGCGCGAACATAGACAAAATAGAAGAGTATTTTTAATCCCCCTTAAGTAAAGTGAAATAGTCGTAGACTAGGGGTGCCCGAGTCGGCGAGGGAGGGGGTTGTACAACCCACCTGCCGAAGACGGCACAGTCTACGACTATTCCAGTGCTCCCTTTAGGAAAGGGAGAATAAGAAAGAACATGAAATCAGTTAGCATCATCGGCTACGGGAGATTCGGACAGGTCTTACACCGCCTTCTCAAAGACGACTTTTTCGTCATGCTCTACGATACGAAGGACATTGTCGGCGCGAAACAGCTTGGCCCGAATACGCGCGTCGCGAAAAATATCCGCGAGGCTTTTGAAAGCGAGGTGATTTTCTATGCGGTGCCAATTCCCGCTTTTGAAGAGGTCATCAAGACGCATAAGAAATATTTTCGTCTCGACCATCTGCTGATTGACGTGCTTTCGGTGAAAATGCACCCCGAGAACATTTTTAAGAAATACCTGGAAGGAACGAAAACACGGGCGATGCTCACGCACCCGATGTTCGGTCCCGACAGCAGTAAAGGCGGATTCGCGGGATTGCCGTTCATCATTGACAGATTCAGGGCGGATACGAGCGAGTACTCGTTTTGGAAGAAGTATTTTGAAGACAAAGGACTTCGCGTGATTGAAATGTCGCCGCGGGAGCATGACAAACTCGCGGCAAACTCGCAGGGACTCACGCACTTTATCGGGCGATTGCTTGAACGGCTGAACGTAGAAAAAGGCCCGATTGATTCACTCGGTACGAAGAAACTCTTGGAAGTGAAAGAGCAGACCTGTAACGACACGTGGGAACTCTTTGCCGGTCTTCAGCATTACAATCCATATACCAAAAAAATGCGCCTCAAACTCGGCTCGGCCTATGACGCGCTGTACAACAAGCTTCTGCCGAAAGAGGTACAGCCGGGGACGATAACCTTCGGAGTTCAAGGAGGCAGGGGTTCGTTCAACGAGGAGGCGATGTTCGCGTATATTAAGAAAAACGATATACGAAAATACGATATACGATACTTGTTTACGTCGGAGCGGGTGCTTCGGAGTTTGCACGAAGGCGATATTGATTTCGGCTTGTTCGCCACACACAACGCGCAGGGGGGTATCGTGCATGAATCGGTGCACGCGATGGCGCGCTACAAGTTCAAGATTATTACCGAACAGGAAATCCTTATCAGGCATTTCCTGATGAAGCGTTCCGATGTGAAGACGGAGGATCTCACGACCGTGATGGGGCACTCGCAAAACTTCCTGCAGTGCCGCGGCAATCTCGTTAAACGCTTTCCGAATCTTCGGCAGGAAACAGGGAAGGGCGACCTTATGGATACCGCGAAAGCGGCATCCTACCTCGCGGCAGGCAAACTCCCCAAGACAACCGCAATCTTAGGTCCAAAAGTACTCGCGCCACTCTACGGCTTTGATATCGTTGACGCCGACTTGCAAGACCTCGGCAAACACAACGTCACCAATTTCTTGCTCGTGAGTAGGTAACTTACTCTCTCCTCAAAAGCCTCACTATCATACTCTAAAGTATGATAGTGAGGCTTTTTGCTGGCGGGGAGGTAAGTGTAGGATATGAACTAATTATATCATTCGCTCGAATTTTGCACGAACGGAAACAAGCTGGATGAACGCCCCGCCTTCCGTCTTACAGACGCTGTACACCTTTCGCATTTTGAAGACAAAACGCTCAAGGTCTTGCGAAGCTCCATGTATTCGCTTCTCACCTCGCAGAGCCTCGGCGGACACCGAAGAAAAACGCTCCTTGCGCCGAGATTTTCTTGACGGTACTCCGTCCTA
>JBBUCR010000072.1:0-5766 GCA_038057695.1 Patescibacteria group bacterium
GAAGTGCTCGCAATGACAAAAAAGACGCAGAACGGGAGTTTCGTAATTCACAGTTTGAGAACTATCCGAAACGTTTCAAACTATACCAAATGAGCCACAACAAAAGAAGGTGGGCAGGATAGAACCAATACAGAAGTCGGCGCGGCAAAGGCATACCCCGCTCGCCGTTATATCGCATCAGCAACGGGACGCTCATGGTCGCGTAGATTTGCAGGGAAAGAGCTCCCGAGAAAAAGGACAGAAGTGCTTTGGCAATGTGAAGCGAAAAAAGGAAAAACGGACCGGCTGAGCGCAACCGAAGGAAAAGCCCGCTCGCGAGTATGGTGGCCACACCATAAGCGCCATAATCAAACGGGCCATAGTACGCAAGGGCAAGAATACCTGCGACGGAGGAAAGCGAATAACGGAGCGGCAAGCGGTTAAGCGCGATAAGCGCGAGAAGTCCTCCGGCAAGGGTGAAAAATATATTCAGTTTCATATACTGGATTCCCGCCGCCTGTCTGAACAGCATATAAGGAAGCTGGGAAATAACGGCGAACGTGAGCAGACGGAAAAGATATTTCCGTGCGTCGCTTGTTTTCCGGGAACCTTCGGCGATAAGAAAGGCATACAGGGGGAACGACGCTCTCCCCACGACCCGAAACAGAAGTTGCTCCGGAAAAAACAGAACACCGATGTGGTCAATCGCCATCGTCGCGATGGCGATACATTTTACACCCGAAGAAGAAAGAAAAAAGTTTTTCACGCTATGCCCGGGGAGAGACTCGAACTCTCATTCCTTACGGAATCCGATCTTAAGTCGGACGCGGATACCAATTTCGCCACCCGGGCTCGTAGAAGCTATTAGCTTCTAGCTGCTAGCTGTTAGGAAGTTAAAACCTAAAAGCTAAAACCTAAAAGCTAAAAGCTTTTTGAAAAGGCCACGGGGAGAATCGAACTCCCGCATAAGAGTTTTGCAGACTCTCGAATTACCACTTTTCTACGTGGCCGTGGTTACTACAATACCGTACTGACGACTTTTTTTCTAGATTAGGGCTTACTCACTTTTCGTCCTCTGACTGTCATTCCCCTGAAAAGCGGAGTAGTCGTAGACTAGGGAATCCGGAATATGACGTATGGCCCCGGATTCCCGCCACAGTCTACGACTACTCCGCTACTGCTACGCCGCGGGAATGACAGAGGAGAAGCTGTCACTTTGACTGCGAAGAGAGTTCTTCAATTTTTTGCCGGTTCTTCTCGCCGACGTCCAGCGCGAAAGAAATATAGGGAAGATGCTGGAGGGAAATACGCTGACCGATAAAATCGCGGAGTTTCCCGCCTTGGCGGCTCGCGAACGCGAGTGCGTCCGCTTCCTTATCATTAGGAAATACCGTAATGAGAATCGTAGCCCTGTCGGCCTTTGGAGTAAGATGCACGTTCGTTACCGTAATAAGCGAGGTGCTATCCGCGGCCTCGGCCATAAACTCGGCCGCCGCGTGCCGGATAGCCTCTCTTATTTTTTCCTGTTTCGTACCCGCCATAATTTCTTGAAAATAAACACTCCAAGACACAGTATCCAGTACCCAAACAAAACACCGTTTCTCAAAACACAAACGAAAAGAAAAGTCTGGGAGTTTGGACTTTTGTGCTTTGTTTGGCTTTTTGTGAAAGTCTGTGCTTTGTGTTTTTGTGTAAGCTACTGCTCCACGCTCGTTACCACTTCCAGCTGGTCGCTCGGCATAATGGTGATGCTGGTGGATGCAAATGCTCCGAACTCACTCCCTACCGGTATTGATGAAGCCTTTTCCTTAAAACGTTGGAGCTCACGTATTTTGCCTTTGCCTATCGGCGTGCCCCTGCGTAAGATATTAAATTCATCTCCCGTCTCAATCGTCCCGTCAAGCACTTTTCCGCCAATGACCTGGCGGTCCTTTTCAGTCGTAAATATTTTGAGCACCCGCGCACTTGCCTTGACGGTAACCACCGTCGTTTTCGGCGTCCGTTTTTTCACAAGTTCAGCGACCCACTCGCCAAGTTTGTAGATAATATCAAACGTTTGTACGGTGATACCGCCTCGCTCAATAATACTCTTCGCCGGAAGGTCAACTTCCACGTTGAATCCGACAATCGCGGGCTCGTTACTTCCTTTCGCGCTTTTAAGGTCGCCTTCGCTTATGGAACCGATACCGCGCGAAACAATTTGAACCCGAACCTTTTCGGTCGCCTGTTTCAGGATCTCGGCTTCCACCGCTTCAAGACTTCCGCCTGTGTCCGCCTTGACAATGAGGGGGAGGAGCGCGGTCTCCACAAGAAGCGTGGTGGCTGTGTTGGTGGGGCGTTTCTTTTTCTTTCCCGCATCAAACAAGATTTCCGCCTCGGCCTCGCGCTTATCCTTTACTATCCGGCACAGAGCGCCGACGCGCGGAACAAGGCTCCAACCGACCACGCGTACCGGCTGTCCCGGCATCGCCTTTTCAACCGGCTTTCCAAGAAAGTTTTCAAGCCGCCTTGTGACCGTGAAAGCTCCCTCTGCGACGATAACATCGCCCTTCGCTATCGTCCCTTCCTGTATGATGAGTGTCGCGTAGATGCCTTTTTTCTTGTCCACGTTTGATTCAATAACATACGCGCGCATCGCCGCGCCGCTCTCGGAATGGATGTCGCTCATTTCCGCGACAAGCAGAATAAGATCGAGCAGGTCCTGTACTCCCTCGCCGGTCTTTCCGGAAATGGCGGCAAACGGAATATCACCCCCGTATCCCTCAACGTATATTTCATGCTCGGCGAGACTTTGCTTCGCGCGCCCCACATTCGCTTCCGGTTTATCAATTTTCGTGATAGCGACAACATACGGAATGCCGGCCTTTTTGATGGAGCCGAGCGCCTCAATGGTCTGCGGCTTCACGCCCTCTTCGGCGGAGACGACGAGTATTCCAATGTCGGCGACACTCGCTCCGCGCGAACGGATACCTTTAAATGCCTCGTGGCCGGGCGTATCCAGAAACGTGATGCTATACGTCCTGCCTTCTTTCGTGGTATGCGCGACTTCATACGCGCCAAGATGCTGGGTGATGCCTCCCGCCTCGCCTCCGACAATATTGGTCTTGCGGATGTAGTCAAGCAAGGTAGACTTGCCGTGGTCAATATGGCCCAGCACCGCGACTACTGGTGGTCGCGGAATTTTTTGCGTCTTTGCAGTTGTCGTGGGGCTAGTTTGCATAATTGTGTTATGGTACGTCGCGGAATTTTCAATTTACAATTATCAATTTTCAAACAAAAACCAAAATTTGAAAATTATAAAATTGAGACGTTGATTGAAAATTGTAAATTGATACTTGAAAATTAGGAACGTAATTGCTTTCTCGCTTCTTCTATTGCCTTCCGTTCCTCACCTGTCAGCTCGTATTCCGATCTGCCGTTCTTCAGCGGCTTCGCGTAAATGCCGACGCGGTCCCGAATATACAGCGTGGAAAGCACGATGCCGTTCCCCGTTTCATCAAGGAACGCGGTTGCGAAGCTCTGATGACCCCCGTCTCCCGTTCCCTTGAACGGATTGAAACGCACAGTGCCGACACCGCGCACGCTTTGGTCAAGACGCTTTTCAACGGATTCAATGTACATTTCCAGTCCTTTACGGAACTCCTTGAATTTCTCAATATCGGCGGCGCTACGTATGACGATGTCCTCCAAGCTCCTCCCGCTTTTACCGCGGAGCAGTTTGTTCACTCGCCACTCGGTATGCAGTCCCAAAAACACGGCGATAACCATGCAAACGGTGAAGATACTAAGGAGGGTATTCGTGTCAATCACCATAGTGGGATATAGTACGATATTTTTTGCGATTCTGCTAG
Organism: Patescibacteria group bacterium; assembly: GCA_038057695.1. Lineage (GTDB taxonomy): Bacteria > Patescibacteriota > Minisyncoccia > Phycocordibacterales > UBA10002 > UBA10002. Next base: position 3,831 of record JBBUCR010000072.1, read on the forward strand.
TCCTTGTGTAGTATAGCGGCATGAAGCGAATCTACTTTGACTACGCTTCCACCACTCCGCTTGACCCGCGGGTAAAGAAGGAGATGGAGCCGTTTTACGCAAAAACGTTCGGCAACCCGAGCTCCATTCACGCTGAAGGAGTTGCGGCAAAAAAGGCGCTTGATGAGGCGCGGACGCTGGTCGCGCGCTGTCTTGAAGCGCACGCGGACGAAATTGTTTTTACTTCCGGCGGCACCGAGGCGAACAACTTGGCCATTTTCGGCGCTACTACCTTTAGGTTAAACCTAAATCAATTTAGGTTTAACCTAAAGCAACATGTGGTAACCACTAATGTTGAACACTCGTCGGTTTTGGAGCCGCTTCGGGAGTTAGAACGGCGCGGGAGAGTTGAAGTGACCTATGTGCCGGTTGAGCCAAATGGAATTGTGAAGGCGGAAAAAATAATCGCGGCGGTTAAGCCAAACACGGTGTTGGTTTCGGTGATGTACGCGAACAATGAAATCGGAACGGTGCAGCCAATCCGGAAAATCGGCCAAATGATTCAGAGCCTTCGCCTTCAAAAGCTAAAGGCTATAAGCTATAAGCTAAAAGCTGTGGAAAACAGGCTTCCCGTTTTCCACGTAGATGCCTGCCAAGCCCCGCTCTACTTGCGCTGTTTCGTGAACGCCCTCGGCGTTGACCTTATGACACTTGATGGACATAAAATCTACGGCCCGAAGGGAGTCGGCGCGTTGTATGTGCGCCGTGGCACTCCACTTGCTCCGATACTTCTTGGCGGGGGACAGGAGGGGGGATTACGTGCAACAACCGAAAATGTTCCCGTCATTGTCGGCTTCGCGGAGGCGCTTCGCATCGCGACCTCGGAGCGCGAAAAAGAATCGCTTCGCGTTAGAAAAATACGCGACCATCTTTATTCTCTCATTCGTGAGAATAAGAGAATAAGCACTATGGCCGTGATAAATGGAAGTAGGGAAGAGGGAGAGCGGCTGCCGAATAATGTGAATATCTCGCTTCCGGGAATTGATACGGAATTTCTGACGCTCAAACTTGACGCGGAAGGTATCGCCGTCTCCACCAAAAGTTCGTGTCTCAAAGACGAAAAGGAATCATATGTGCTAGCGGCGCTTGGGGCTAAACCGAATCCAAGAGATTCGGTCGCCCGATCCGCTAAAAGCGGATTTAGGGACGGAAAAGAACGGGCAATGTCCAGTTTGCGATTTACCTTGGGGCGGTATACAACAAAAAGCGAAGTTGAGTATGCCGCAAAGACTCTTAGAAAACTTGTCGGTTTCAAACATTGAATCCTGTTTCGCGGTTGTGTACTATAGAAGCTGCGAGCGGAGGATAAGTCGGTCTTGTTCCGTGTTCCTCCTTCCGCGTAACTTTCGTGTATGGAATCTTTAAACAAACAACAACTTATATTACTCGCGCTCCTCGTCTCATTCGTGACCTCCCTCGCCACAGGTATTGTCACCGTGTCTCTTATGGACCAAGCGCCACCGGGCGTCACGCAGACGATTAACCGCGTGGTTGAGAAAACCATTGAGCGAGTGGTACAGGAACCGACAAAGCAGGCGGTAGCCGTTGTGACCAAGGAAACGGTTGTCGTCAAGGCCGATGACGCCATTATCGGCGCCATAGAGAAAAATACCGGAAGTATCGTGCGCATCAAGGAAATAACGGGAGACGGCGTATCCAGTTTCGCCGGCCTCGGCCTTGTCGTTTCGCGCGAGGGGCTTATCGCGGCGGATATCAGCGTTGCCTACCGGAAAACCGATTCTGTAGGCAACACCATCGCCAAGAGTTATCAAGGCGTGTTCCCCGATGGGCGCGTCTTTCCACTGAACATTGTTTCTTCCAGCCAAGAGAGAGGCCTCATATTTCTTTCGCCAATCGTCAAGGATAAGGAGAAAGGTGTCTATCGGTTCACGCCCCC
>JBBUCR010000072.1:5776-6031 GCA_038057695.1 Patescibacteria group bacterium
GTCGGAGAACTTATCCTTGGTCAGGCGGTAATAGTGATAAGCGGTGACGACAGTAACTCCGTTTCCACGGGAATTATTTCCAATCTGGTGCAAAAAACTATTTCCAAGGCGGCTGACACGGGAACTTCCCCGACCTCCGCAACCACGAAGGAACTTATTGCTATAAAAACCGATATCCGTTCCTCCGACCTCGTGCTCGGTTCAGTCCTGCTTAACCTTTCCGGAGAAGTCATCGGGATGAACGCGGGATTACAA
>JBBUCR010000073.1:0-4883 GCA_038057695.1 Patescibacteria group bacterium
CGTTTTTACCCCCAAAATTGAATACAAATTAGTCGCCGAGCGAAGCGAGGCGAATCCTTCAAACTTGCAATTTCCAACGTGGTGCGGATGGCGGGAATTGAACCTGACAAAATCCCAGCCTTTTTCTCCAGACTGCAGGAGGTAAGTCAACACCTTGCTACCGAGGCTACATCCGGGGTCGCTTCTCAAAGGGAAGGTTCGACAAATCTGCAGATGCTAGACCTTACCAGTGATGTCGAGCGTGCAAAAGAGATACTAGTGCAGTCTGTCGAAATCAAGTTGAATCTCCGGGCTACTTCTGAGGCTGTTTCCGAACTACGCGGACTCATTTCAGATATCATTGACGACGAGATTCATAAGAGAAGAAACCGAGCAGTATAAACATACAACAATCACTAAACTGCTCCGATGATGATTTTTATTGCGATGTTGTGCTTGACCGCATAGCAAGCGCTTGATATACTCTGTAATACAGATTATTACATTATAAGCGACAACAACCATGCGAAACATACTAAACATATCGCTTCCTAAGGAGATGGTGGTAGACATCAAGCGATGCGTAAAAGAAGGGAAGTTTGCTTCAACAAGTGAATTTATCCGACACCTTATTCGTTTGAACAAAAGTGGAGCTTTTTCTTACTACCTAGACCCGAAACACAGAAAGATATCTTAATGTATCGATGCCTGTGTTTGACAGGGGAGTGTTCAAAAGATATGATATAATCATATTAACTTATCATATATTTATGACTACGTTATCAGTGCCTTTACCGGCAGACCTGGAGGAGTTCATAAGACGGCAAGTAAAAAGTGGACGGTCGCCCAACAAGGCTGCCGTGGTTCGGAGTGCCCTGAAACTCCTTTCGGAGGAAGAAGCGGTACAGGCGGTACTCAAGGCGGAACGGGAGCCTACTCTACGAGGTGATTTGCGTGACTTGGCTCGGAAACTGCGAACGAAATGATTACGGTAGCTTACAAAGTAACGTTTGTCCGCCAGTTTGACGCGCTTGAGGAAGGCCTGCAGAACGAGGTGTTGGAGAAGATTGAGCTCTTCAAGAACCCGAAAAATCATAAGCAACTCAAAGTGCATAAACTGCACGGCCCGCTTCAGGACCGCTACGGTTTCTCGGTCAATTACAAATTCAGGATTGTGTTCGGCTATAGTTCAAAAAACGAAGTTGTCTTGCTTGCCATTGGCGACCATGATGTGTATCGGTAGAACAAGGATAACAATGCGGAAACAGAAAAGAGAAGAAAGACTGGATTCCCACTTTCGTGGGAATGACGGAAGGAATTTGTCCGCGTGAAGTCTGCATCTGTCTGCGTATAGTCCGCATTCTTCATTCAAAATGAATTTCCTCCGACTTGCGGGAGGTGAGGTATTGTTGCAAGAGAGGGTAGCGTGAGAGTTTTTCGTCTTCTTCAAGCAGACGCTTGGCTTCGGAGCGTGAGGCCTCCACCATTTTGAGATTTTGGAGCGCTTCCATGGCGATATCGGAAACACCCCATTGGCTCGCACCGGAAAGCTCGCCCGCGCCCCGGAATTTGAGGTCATATTCGGCGAGCTCAAAGCCGTTCCTCGCCGTTTTGAGCGCGCGGAGGCGTTCTATGGTTTTTGCTCCCTCGCTTTCGGTGAAAACGTAGCAATACGCCTGATGCGAGCTTCGGAGCACGCGGCCGCGGAGCTGATGAAGCTGCGAAAGTCCGAATCGCTCCGCGCCTTCAATAATGATGACGGTAGCATTCGGGACATTGACGCCAACTTCAACGACGGACGTGGAAACGAGAATATTAATTTTTCCGTCCTTGAATTCCTCCATTACGCGTTCTTTCTCCGTATCTTTCAGCTTGCTATGCATCACGCCGATTTCGTATTCGGGAAATACTTTTTCCTGGAGGCGTTTCGCCTCGGCTTTCGCGGAGCGGGCTTGTACCGCAAACTCTTTGTCGGGGTCGGGTTCGTCTATACGAGGCGTGATGATGTAACACTGCCGACCCGCCTGTAATTCCTTGCGGATTTTTTCATAGGTCGCGTCCCTATCTTTCGGCGCGACAACTTCGGTGATAATCGGTTTACGTCCCGGTGGTTGTTCATCTAAGACGGTTAAGTCAAGGTCACCGTAAATGGTAAGTGCGAGTGTGCGTGGTATTGGGGTTGCCGTCATGCTGAGGAGGTGAGGCATTCGTATTTCCTTATGCACCAGCGCTTTACGCTGATTGACGCCAAAGCGATGTTGCTCATCGATAATAGCAAATGCGAGGTGTTTGAATTGCACTGACTTTTGTATGAGTGCATGTGTCCCGACCAAAATAGCTATTTCGCCATTCTTTACCCATTTCAATAGTTGATTTCGCGAGATATCTGTCCATCCTGAAGGGTCCACTTTAGAAGGAAATTTCCGGCATCCGCTTCCGGTGATGAGCGCCATGCTTATAGGGAGATGTTTAAAGTATTCAATAAATGACTCAAATTGTTGTGTTGCCAATATTTCGGTTGGTGCCATATAGGCAACCTGCAATGTGCCGTAGTTCTGGTCCTTCGGGCGCGAGGTGATGACTGCATACGCCGTGGAAGCGGCGACTGCCGTTTTCCCGCTTCCGACGTCTCCTTCAAGCAGGCGAGCCATCGGCACGCCTTTTCTGAAATCTTCCAAGATACCGCGTATCGCGCGGTTTTGCGCGTTGGTGAACGAAAAAGGGAAACGTTTGGTGAAGTTTTCGATATGTTCCTCTCCTTTGTCTATCGTAAATGACTTTTCTTTCTGCCAGAGCTTTCGTTCTCTTTGTTTCTCAAGTTGAATAAACAAGACTTCCTCAAACGCGAAACGTTTGCGCTCCGCTACCGCGTGGTCTTTATTTTGCGGAGCGTGGATAAAGATGAACGCGGTCTTGAGAGTGGGGAGGCGGTACTTCTCCAGAATCTCTCCCGGAATCGGGTCAACCACCGAATCCAGTATTCCCGCCGCGATTATTTTTTGAATGTGGTGAAAAAACCAGTTTGACGTAATACCTCGCGATTCGGGATAGACAGGATGAAGGTGGTGCTGTTCGGGATTAGAAGTCAGACTTCCCGGGGAAGTCTGACTTCTACTGAACAACGATTCGCCGACTCCTTGCGGGACGGTATTCACGCGCTCTATCTTAGGGTTTGAAAAATACAGCGCGCCGGTTTTCCGCCGCTCGCTCACCTTACCCTCTACCCTTACAAGCGCCTCTTCCGGAATCATTTTCGCGAGATACGGTTGATTAAACCAAACGATTTGGATTTTTCCGGTGTCATCCGCGAGTTCGGCGGTTCCCATCGGGATTTTCGTCCGGAACCCCTTGCTCGCCTTGAGTTTTGAAATCCGTCCGAAAACGACAACTGAGTCTCCTTTTTGCAGACTTTCAATGTTGCGCTGTTTTGCGACATCGCCATAGCGGGTGGGGAAGTGATACAACACATCTTCCACGGTCTTGATGCGGAGTTTCTTAAGCGCCTTTCGCTGTGGTTCCGCGATGCGGAAGTGGGTTTCAAGAGGTGAATCAAGTTTCATTCGGTAATTGTAGCGAAAAGCTCGGTAAATAACAGCACGCGCATTCCTCTCGGGAAACCATCAAAGTACACTATATTTGCGGTCGCAGATATAGTGTACTTCAATACAACAGGCTAACTTTTTACGTATCAGGGGAGTAGTGGTAGTATGAACGGTATGTCAGACACTCAAAGATTTTTGAATGTGGCGCTTGAGGCGGTTAAAAAAACCGAGCCGGTTTTCCTGAAATCATTTGGGAACGCAGAGAGGGTTGAAGTAAAAAACGACGAAAGAGGGAGCGAAGTAAGCGAGGCGGATAAAGAGATAGAACGCATACTCACCGAAGCTATTTCTTCCGCCTTTCCCGACCACGCTATCATGGGAGAAGAAGGCGCGTCCAAAAGCGGTTCTTTCTATACATGGTATCTTGACCCAATAGACGGCACGACCAATCACATCCGCGGACTCCATCACTGCGCAATCTCTGTGGCGCTTTGGGACGCGCACGGTTCGCTTATCGGAATTGTTTCCGACCCGGTCAACAAAGCACTCTATACCGCGACCCGCGGGGGAGGAGCGTTGAAAAACGGCCGGCCTATTCATGTATCAAACCTTGCCACGCTTAAAAAAGGCGTGGGAGCGCTCGGCTGGAATTGGAACGATACGCGTTCGCGCGGCGCCCTTATCGATACAATAGCGAAAAACACATACCGTTTCCGCGTCTTCAGCGGTTCCGCCCTTGAACTTTGCTTCGTGGCGGGAGGTATTCTTGATTTCTTCGTCAACCTCAATTTGCATATTTGGGATATGGCGGCGGCAGCCCTTATCGTTACCGAAGCGGGAGGAATGGTGACTGACACGAAAGGAAGAGACCTCACGGCGCTTTCCACAAACATCGTGGCTACCAACAAGAAAATCCACGGCGACCTTCTCGCGGTGTTGAAGTGAGCCTATGCAATTTAGCAATAAGCGACACGTGTCGCTTATTGCTAAAGTCTGACCACCTAGCAATCTCCTCCGAAAGGAGGAGGGGAAAGACCGGATTCCAACTTTAGTCGCGACTACGTTGCTACTGCTACGTCGTTGGAATGACAGAAAGAAAGAATTAAGATAAATCCATGCGGAATTCGTAGCCGTGTTTTTTGAGGCCGAGTTTTTCGTACCACGCGTGGACGTTTTCGCGCTCCATTCGGCTGGTGCCGATAACTTTGTAACAGTGAAGACGCTTGGCCTCCGCGATGGCTTCGTTCACAAGCGCGCTGCCGATGCCTTTTTTGCGGTGTTCTTCTTTCACGAGCACGTCTTCAAGGAAGCCATACGGTTCTTTGTGTGAATCGTTGTATATCAAATACACATACATCGCGC
>JBBUCR010000074.1:0-3584 GCA_038057695.1 Patescibacteria group bacterium
GCGGCTGGCGGAAATCCCGTTGATGCAGTACAAGGATACATTAAGAAGCGCTTTGATGGTGTCAAGAAAATGCTTCCTTCGGGTGTTGACCTCAACGTGTTTGTTTCCCTCCTCAACCCGGTGCTTGATGAAAGCGCTGAAGCGGTTGCGGACAAGGCCAGTGGGTATGTCATAAAGTACCCGTGGCTTGTGAGCAAATGGGCCGCATCGCTCATAGGGGGCTTCGCAGCTCTCATTGAAAATGCGGGAGATGAACAGGATTCTGAACCGATGCGAGTCGCCTTCAAGAAGGCGGCGGACTGGTTTGAAACCTTCGGGCATGCTCTTGGCAAACATGCGACGGGAGAAAAGGCGAAGGGGACGGAAATGTCTCCCGAGCTCCGCAAGGCGCTGGCGAAAATTGATGAGGCGTGGCTTGAACACGCCGATCTGATTCTCGTCGGTACCGCCCCGGCAAATCTGCCAGATATGAAAGCTTTGCTCGCACAAGAAGCGGAGGCACGGCATGACATCAGGCACATCACTCTCTTCGGCCCGGAGAAAAAACCGGAATCGAAAAAGCCGGGGGTGCCGTTCATGAAGCAGGTTGCTGACGTCGCAAAAAGCGCTGGCAAGACTGCGAACGCGCAACTTGTTGTCTTGAACACTCACCTCGCTCCGCTGGCTGCGGACGCGAAAACAAAGGCGGATATGGAGGAAACCCGCAATCGTTTGCGGAGAACGTCAACGGCAGGAAGTTCGGGGTTGGTCAGATTTGCGAAAGCCGTTCTGCTCTTCCCTGTGACGGTCTTAACGTTCCCGTTCCGCCGGCGATAAAGAAAAAACTGAACAATTGAAAATTCTGAAACACTGACTATATCTATATGACAAATCTGATACTCGCAATGCACTTCATTTGGGATATCGTGTTCCACAATACACGATACGCACTGTCGAGAGTACGCGGTCCCGTGGAAAACTATCTCACGGGACTTCTGTGGCTCTTCGCACTCGGTGTCGGGTGGCCATTCATCCTCGCCCTTCTTGGGGTGTGGTGGGGGTGGTTCACCTTCGTGGGGTTCCTCGGCGTTTGGGCGTTCGTGTTTATGGTCACTCTTTGGGTCGTGGGCGCGCCGCTTGGCGAAGCTATTGACTCATTACTGAGCGGACCACTCACGATACCCGCGCTCTGGAAACGATACCGGGGCGGAAAACTGGTCACGGCGGAAGGATACTTGAGCTACGGACGTACAGTCTTGCTGTACGAAACGTTTTCACTTTTCTTTCTGTCCCAGATTCCCATCAACCACAGTTGGAGAGTCGCCTTTGGATTCGTCCTCGGCGTCTTCTTCCTTGTGTGTAGTGGGTGGGAATGGCGTGGCAAGTACGGTCATTGGGCAAAACCGCTCATCAGAGTGGCAATGCTCGTGATTGTACTCTGTCAGCTGGCGTTCTTCTTAAAAAGCGCCTTCCTGCCGAAAGTGGAGCCGGTCGCACTCGTTATGGCACCCGTCGTAACGACAAACGTGGTTCCTGTGGGACCGTATTTGGTCACGAACGTAAGTACCCGCGTAATCACGTCTCTCAAAGATGTGGACAATGCGGTTCTTACGGCAACGGCGGTGGGATGGCTCGAGTGGCTTCAAAACCACCTTACTTCCCCGCTGTTCTGGCTCGGGTTTACGCTATTCGCGGGTTTCTTCACTCTCCTTTTCTTGTTCCTCAAAAAGCTGGCACGAGAGGGACGTGAAGCGGCTGCCGAGGCAGGCGACCCTGCGGCGAAGGCGGCGACTGACCGTCATACAAAAACGGAAAAACGCGACAACCACCCAGGCGAGAAGAAAAACTGGGTGGGAATCGCGATTGGGGTAGCAGTGGTGCTGTTCCTCTGCGCCCTCACCTACACAATGGTGGCGGGGTTCCACTCCGACCATAACCTTAAGGTGGAGGAAAGCCTCGCCCGCCAGAGGCTCTATCGGGCGCAGGAAGACGCGGCTCGGATAGCGCGAATTCCGCCTCCGAGGTCGGTAACGCCAATGCTGGTACAGTCTGGGACGACATCCTCAACGGCGTCGGCTCCCAGCGGAAACGGAGTCGTTTGGAAGGGACTTAAAAACCCCACCAAATATGCCGTGGTCTTCACGAACGATATGTGGAGTCCACGGATTCCAAGGCCGCCGCGGATGGCAGGGCGGCTAGAGCCGAACATCCGCCCGATTGAAGTTCGGGTCAGTAGGGCTTCGGATGCGCCGGGAACCGGTAGACTCTACCGGGCCGGGGAAACTCTGAAGGCCGAGGATGCCTTCTTGGAGTATCAGTTCCCCGAAAATACCAATGTGGTGAGTGTCACCATTGGCATAGGGTACAAGGCAAATTGAGCTGGGAATGAAATAGTCAGCTTGCAGTCGTAGACTGTAGACTAAGACACTCGCGCGGGGCGGGGAGAAAGGTACACTGGCTTGCATAGCAGTCTACCCTACTCCTCGCTCTTTTTTTATAACAATACGAACGTACGAAATCCGCATAGGTACTGTCATTGCGAGCCCCGTAGAGGGCGAAGCCCGCCTGCGCATACACGCGGGCAGGCAATCCAGGACTCCTTCGGAAAATATCTGGATTGCTTCGCGGAGCCTGTGCAGAGCGACAGCGAAGTGCTCGCAATGACGAGATGAAATCCTCATTTCGTAATCTGGGGCAAAAATAGTGACGAGGGTACTTTACTGGATTCCCTTTTTCAAGGGAATGACAGATGCGTGCCAGTTTGATAGTTTCGCAACTCACCTCTTTGCTAAAAGCTATCAGCTATAAGCTAACAGCTTCTCTCAAGGCTTCGCGGAGAATGTATACGGCCCCAAAACTTTTGAACAATTGTTGGTTTCACTTGGTTCGGCAATCGCCTCCGCCGTGTCAGCACAGACTTGAAAATATGACGAATCGGCACTTGGCGTGGATGCCCACGGGAAGACGTCCATTGTCCTGCTCTGGCTACTTCCAATGCCGTTTATCGTAATCTCCCCGATGGTGAGCGGACTCGTTTTCATATCAGCACTCAAGGAGCGCACATACTTAACCTTGAATGAGGACGGGTTTGCAAGTTTGCCGAGATTCTTTATTGTCGCTTTCAGTGTGAAGGGACCTTCCAGATAGGTATCTTTCACTTTCGCTCGCTTCAGGCCGGTGATGGAAAACGTGGGAACGATGAGGTCGGTTACGCCGACGTTCACCTGCATCTTCGCGCTCTGCGCCGCTCCGCGTCCGAAACAGGTAATCACGAACGGGCGGCTCACAGTGAGTGACCCGGTCGCCGAACCTGTCGGAGGAAGCGGCAAGGCTCCGCTCCAGTTCGCCACACATCCCGTCCCAGACGATTTCCACACAACCGAAAAAGCGGAACCCGCGGCGACGGTTGCGGGAAGCTTCACCGGCGCGCCGCCGATTTCAACGGAGGCCTTCAGACCAACCGACTTAATGGTAGGAAAAAACGGGTCCGGAAACGGGTCAATTGCCAGTGGCACTTGAGCCAACACCGCCATCGGCACAGCGAAAGCGAGAAAGATACAAACTTTTTTGAGAATTACGTTCACAGAGTGAAAAGTATACAGGAT
>JBBUCR010000075.1:0-4115 GCA_038057695.1 Patescibacteria group bacterium
AGGCAAAAGCGTGACGTTTTCGTATTCCTTCTTTAAATTCGGTTCCAACATCCGAAAGGGCAACATGAACACCCGAAGAAGCGTGGAAAAATCTCTGCGCACCAGAACGGCGGAAAAAAACGAACGGCATTTTTTGTAGAGCAAACGAACTCCCGAATAGTTGCGTTTAATGTTCTTCACAAAAACCGGAGTCGCATCAAAACCTTTCCTCATGTGGCGCTCGTATTCGTTTTGGATATCGGGGGCGAGTTTTTCGCGAGAACTTTCCGGAAGAGGCGCTTTTTCCTTACGGAGAAAATCCGGACCCGTGATATAGTCATTCATAATGATCATTCGGTCGCCAATCCACGTGGGTTCCATCATGACCGTGCGGATGCCGCAGTGTACCGCGAGCGCATAGATCACAAAATCGTACACGGAATGCGGAATAGTCGGAAAGATAATGACATCGGGGTGATGTTCCTGAAGTATCATGTCCCAGTAAGCGACGTAGGTGTGGTACAAAAAGACTCGCTCGCTTACTGTTTTCCGTTCAAAATGCTTGTTCATCATCGTAAGCGTGAGCACCTCGGTTTCGGAAAGTTTGCGAAGAAGCCCGGAATCTGCCGGGGGAATATTCCGTGGGAATCCTTTCGGAGGAATACCCAGGAGGGCATCTTCATGTTCATGTAAAATGGTGCCGGGAAATTCACGGGCATCCACTTCCGACGCGATATGCAGACACGTCATATAGGCTATGTCGTGTTTCCTCTTTAGCATACGGACCACGTCAATCATTCCCGTGTCTTTACCGCTCCAATTTATAAAAAATAATTTCATAGTTAGTCGGCGGGGTTTAATTCCGCAAGTACTGCGTCACTTATCGTGTTCATACATTCGTCCTTGTTTACGGTTGATGCCTTTCCCGCGGTAGGCGCAATAAAAGCGCGTATGGTCGCCGATTCGAACGCTTTGAGGTACTGTATCATATTCTTTTGGTCAACGATGGGAGTACGCGCGATGGTTTCAAACGCCCTGCGGAACTCCTCCTTGTTTGCCGCTTTAAAAATACCGGGGCAATCCTCGTACCACACTTTACCGAAAATGATGGCCGGCTTCCCGCGGAGCACGGCTTCAAAACCCGCTGAACCGGTCACCGCGGACACCATTATCGCCTCATTCATAAGACGGAAAGAGTTTGTCGAAAGCGGAATAAGTACGACGCGAGGTATACGGGCGATTCGCTTATAAAACCCTCGGTAGCGGGAACTGGAATACCGCACACCGAAATGAAGCCATTGGAGCGGGTGTTCCTTGACGTAGATAACAACACCCTGCGGCAGAGACGCGGAAACAATCTCGAGCGCAAGCAATTGATCGACGAATACCCCTCCCTGCGGACTTGTTGTCCGTTCGGGTTGTTTTTGGAGCGGAAAATAAACGAACGACTTCGAAAAATCCGGATTCTTCTGGAGAGCCGCGTATTCTTTCAAGAGGTCGGGAAGAAACGGGTACGACACGTGGGTTCCCAGTTTTTTAATAAACGGGATAGTCTCCTCGCGTACGAGAAACCGGAGATACCGCGGCACTTTGCGGAAAACGGAGAAATCACGCATGCTCCGCCATATGTGCTTCCACGAGAGACGGATTTTCCAAAATGAGTGCCTTTCTTTTTGGTCCGCAATGTAACTCGGCACCGAATTAAAATCCCTTCGGCTCCGCGGTTCATAGTAGTGCCGTATATCGGGAGCAATATCTTCGAGAGAATACCGCTGTCCGGTGTTTCGCTCGAGCGCTTTTTGCAATCGTTCGGTTAGACGGTCGAAATTCGTTGCGGGAAGAAGCCTGCCGGGGAAACGCGTATCATCAAAAAAAATAGTCCTGATACCAGCAAGCTGAGCCAGTTCATAGATAAGGTAATCATATCCAAAGTGGGGCATGTTAGGGAAAATAACCGCACTTGGTTTGAATGTTTGAAGAATACCGTTCCAATAGCGGACCATTTCATAGTACATACGCCGCCGCTCGTCTACGCACGCACGGTCAAAAAACCGATTCATCATAGTGAGCATAATGGATTCGGTTCGGTATAATTTTTGTACTAGCCCTTCGCTCAGCGGCTCAAACGACGTTGGATCTATCCCAAGTGCAGAATAGCCGTTTTCCGCGTCCGCATATGAATGGAAAACCGCGCCAGCCGGAGTTGATCGTTTATCAATGGGGGACCCGACAAAGTACACAATATGGTGGCCCTCCTTCTCAAGGCGGTTGATGAGGATACCGACATCAGGGTCACTTTGCTTTCTTGCCCAGCTTAGTAGTATGTTCATCCCGTTAGAAGTAGGACGCGGACGAATAGAGTTCCACGTTACCTACTATATAATTCTAAATTCTAAATCTAATACATTCTATACATAAGTTTATAGGCACAAGCGTCCGCGACTTCTAACGGGATCGTATTCAGGAAGTATTGGTAAGTGTATACATTCGAGAAAAATACGACTGCGGATTTTTAAGAAGTTCCACTGGTTTTCCAATTTCCGCTATCCGCCCATTTTCAATCGTCATAACGCGGTCTGCATTTACCACCGTTGATAACCGGTGCGCGATGACAATAATCGTAAGACTTCCCCGAAGCGCGTCAATGGACTGCTGTATCAGAGACTCCGATTCATTATCAAGCGCGCTCGTTGCTTCGTCCAAAATAAGTATCTGCGGCTTGCGGACAAGTGCCCGGGCGAGTGCAATTCTTTGGCGTTCGCCACCTGACAATCGATTACCACGTTCCCCAACGAGTGTCTTGAAGCCCGCCGGCTGCTTCATAATAAAATCAAAAATGTGCGCTTGACGAGCCGCTTGCGCGACAGCTTCGCTGCTTGCGTCCGTATAAAACCGGATGTTTTCCTCTAGAGTATCGTTAATCAGGAAAGATTCCTGAGGCACATAACCGATACTCGCCCGCCAATCGGAGATATTCACATCATCGCTTTTTATGCCGTCAAGGTAGAGCGCGCCCGCCGTCGGCGTAAAGAGACGGAGAATGATATCAACAAGCGTGGTCTTCCCCGAGCCGGAGGGTCCGACAACTCCGAAAACTTCCCCCTTATACACAGAAAATGATATGTCCGACAACACAAGCGCCCCAGTGATGTGAGGAAAGTCCGCATGCATAATATCCAGACTCCGTGTAAAAGAAAACGGTAGCGTTCCTCCCCGCTGTTCCCGCTCTTCAAGCGCCCCCTTTTTATAACTGGAAAGAGCCGAGAGACTTGGGGCGCGCGAATTTAGATCATGTATTTCCGACTGAAGTTGCTGAATGCTATTAAACACCCGACTGACCGAATATACCAATACCGCGAATGCGGGGAAATTAAAAGTTCCGGCTTTGAACAGGTATGCAAAGACTCCAAGAACAAAGATGGCGCCTACCGGCTCCAGAAGTACATCGGAAATGATACGGGTAACATCAGACCTTACACGCAGTTTGCGGAGTCCGCCAAATAGATATTCCGCTTTTTCAATAACGCCGCTCTCAATCGTGTTCGCTTTGATAACTTTCAATCCTACAATATGTTCATTAACGAAATGTCCGAGATACTTGTATCGCTTCACAATTTTATCAGAGTACCGTCGGTAGGAAGCGAAGAGGGGTTTAATGATAAAAAGAATCACGGCTCCGAAAAGAAAAGCGATAAGTGCGATGGGAAAAGAGATATTTATAACCAAAAAACTGTACACGAAAATATTGACGCATACACTCATGAATGACCCAAGATGGAACGGTATACCGGCGCTTCGTGCGATGTCCTGCAAGAGTACTTGGTCCACAAAACCGACTTTTTGCCCTGCGAGGTGCTTCCAGTTACTTTTGAGCAGAGCGCTAAACAGCTCATTCCTCTCACGATATTCATAGGCACTTAAAACCCTGAGATTGATATATCTGCTGACGAATATAAAAATGGCTTTCGCGATAAAAAGGGAGCCGATGAATATAAGGAGGAATTTCACGGAATATTCAATGTGCGCAAATGAGAATAGTGACCTGATAACCCGCGAAATAGCATCGGACGGCACATCTTCCTGCCCCCCCACGAAAGAAAAGAGGGTGATAATGGCATTGATCCCGATCCCCTCAC
>JBBUCR010000076.1:0-2903 GCA_038057695.1 Patescibacteria group bacterium
CGGCAGAAAGAAACTTTCATTCCTTTCAGATTCGCCTACTACCGAGTGTAGAATACAAAAATCAACCCCAGCGGTGAAGCCGAGGTTGTTGTATGAAGTTTCTCCGCCGCGGAGGCGGAAAAGCCAAGTGACCGAGGGCTAGGACTTGAGGTCCGAAGCCGAGGGCTTGCGGAAAGCAAACCAGTCGTGCGCGTAGCCAAAGCGGCTCACCCAGACCAAGCACGCCTTGCGCTCGGAAGCGCCCCACCACACGCCGCACGCCCGCTGGCTGCCCTCGAAGGTGCACGGCGTTGTCGCTACAACGTACATCGGATTCACTCCGAGCATACGGTGAAGGCACGGATGTTGTTCTCCGACAGCGAAGACTCCACGGGGAACGGCGCGTTGAAGTTTGAGCTCTGTCCCCAACTCCAGCGCCTTATCCCAATTTCCGTCACCGTTCGGATAGTTGAGGAAGACGTGTTCCTGTGTCTCCGCAACTGTCCCAGTCGGGAGATAGATGTGTCCGACTTTCCGGACATTATAGTCGGACGGGGTGTCGGGACCGGCGGCGTTAATCGCTTCGTCCCACGGCCTGTCCTGTCGCACCCAACTTTGGACGATATGGATGCGTGCGCCCCGCCCTTCGGCAATCTCTTTCATTTTGCGAACATCCAACAAACGGGAAACTTCCCCTTCGTCAATCCAACTTTGAAACCCCGACCTCGAGAGTCCCTTCTCATTTGCCATTTTGGCGATTCCGTCTGTCTGGCCAGTAGTTACGGGCTTGATTTTGCTCATAACTCCTTTCTTGTTTGTTGCCTACCTTAAGCGGCGATTCTATCGCCACCAACAGCAGACCTTTTGTTAGTTGTGTGGCGAAGTCATTCCGCCACAGCAGAAAATGGCCTGAAATAAGCCACTTTCTGCCGTGGCGAAATAGCCTCGTTTCAAGGTGCCTAGATTACCAAATAGTATGACATTAACATAACTCATCTGTCAACTGCGCGATTTGTAACTCTTCACACCTGTCATTCCCTTGAAAAACGGAGTAGTCGTAGACTAGGGAATCCAGTTGTCCTATAACACTTTTCTGGATTCCCGCCTCCGCGGGAATGACAGCAGAGGACACGGAACTGCCCTAAAAATAAGACTTTCTCGGGAGGTGTGGAGAGTTACCGCGATTTGTGGCAATGACAAAGATTTCCTTCGAGATTTGTTCAAAGCTGTGCGTAAACGTAAATGCCGCCACTTTCTTACACTGCTCCTCGTAGTTCTTTTCATCCGAAAGCCATTCAATCTTTTCCGCGATGTCATGTACATCTTCGGGGTTCACCCACACGCCAATGCCTTTCAGCTTTTCATAGAACCCCGTCTCGCGGGTTAGGATAAAGGGCTTTCCACATTGAATCGCTTCCAAAATGGTATTGGGCGAAACATCTCCGAGTGATGCGATAATCACCGCGTAACTCGCCTGAATATCCAGTAAGAATTGCCCGCGGCTTCCCGTTTCCCACTGGAGAGATACCGACAAGCCTTTTCTTTTCGCCAGCGTGAACGCTTCTTTGACTCTTGGCATATTTTTCCATTTCCGTTCCCGTGTTCCTCCCACAAACACTTTGTTTGTGCTGTTATTCTCAAGAACATCAGCATAAACGTCTGGTTCGCGGGGAGCATAGTAATTCTCAACAATAAAGCATTTCTGTAAGTTGAGCTTATAGGGTTTTTCAAAAATATCTTTCTGCCATTTCGTGCTGAAAATTACCGCGTCGGCGTTACGGAACAAGAAACGAAGCAACGAAAAAACCATCCATTCTTTACGGTTGAGTTTCGGAATACATGTTTGATAGAAATTTCTAAGGAGTGTGAGCTCCCCCGTTCGCTCAACATACGATTCCCAGAGAAAATCGCCACCAGTGCGAATAATCAGTTTTTTGCCGAAAAGCTTGCACGCGAAAAGCGCGGGAAGCGCCGCACTGAAGGTGTCGGGAGAAAACACAAAATCCGCGCCGGGGAGCGAGAAAAGCACGCGAAGAAAATAGTAAAGATGCCGGATGCCGGTCGGGAGTTTCCGCTCAAACCGGAACGCGAGTATCTTCACCCTGTGCCCCTCTTTCTTCCATGCATCCCCCATCCCGCGCGCGTACTGCGCCGGACCTCCGATATCAGGAGGGTAGATGCCTGTGGCGATAAGGATTTTCATATGTGTTTGTCATTCCTGCGTAGGCAGGAATCCAGTCCTAATCTGGATTCCCGTTTTCACGGGAATGACAGGAAGATGCGTACACTATAACAAAAAACAAGGGCTATCCGTTAGGATAGCCCTTTGTTGCGATTCTATCTCTCCTTTTTCTGTGAGAGTTACTTTTGGAGGATAGTGCGGTTCGTAATGGTCGTGCCCACAAGCTCTCCATTCGCGAAACGCATGATGACATCTTTTTCGTGAACACCCGCGATAGACGCCCGCATGCCCCTGCGGTAACAGATGCTTGCCTGATTAATTTTGGATTGAGGGCCTCCTGTGCCTGTCTTTGACTTGCCTCCGTTTTTCGCGCCCAAACGAAACGTTGTACAGCCATCAAGTTCAAGGTACCTTTTTGCCGCGGGGTCACTCGGATTCGCGTTGTCATAGATACCTCCGGATTCGGTCAGAATCAGAAACGCATCGGCTTCAAGTAGAACGGCGACTCGCCGGGCGAGATAGTCATTGTCTCCTTCCCCGCGTTTCATTTTCTTGAGTTCGGACCGTGAGAGCAAATCGTTTTCGTTTATGACGGGCACGGTGTAGAGTCGGGAAAGTTTACCTCCGGACTTTTTTAGATTTGCTCTCTGGTTTCTGTGATTCCACACGCTGTGGGTAAGCCATCCCGTGGCAACCACCAGTCCGTGCGGTAAGAACGCCTGTTTCCAGTGTCCGAGTAATT
>JBBUCR010000077.1:0-1440 GCA_038057695.1 Patescibacteria group bacterium
TCGGAAACGATGTACTCATGTTGGTTGAAGGGGTCACCAAGCTGGGACGACTCCGGTATAGCGGCGCTGACCGCTATTCGGAGAGTATGCGCCAGATGTTTATCGCGAGTTCAAAAGACCCGCGTGTCCTCATTGTGAAGCTCTGTGACCGGCTACACAATATGCGGACGCTCCGCTTCGTTCCGAAACAGAAACAGACGCGCATCGCCAAGGAAACGCTTGAAATCTACGCGCCTATCGCGTACCGGCTCGGCATCCGAAAAATCAACCGCGAACTTGAGGAACTCACGTTCCCCATCATGTATCCGGAAGAATTTAGCCGCATCAAACGGCTCGTCAATGAGAAAAAGAAGGAGCTCTTGGAAAAGATTGAGAAATTTCATCGCTCTCTCCTCCGGGGGTTGGCGCGTGAGGATGTCACCGTACTTCACGCCGAAGAGCGTCTCAAAGGACTATACAGTTTATATACCAAGCTCAAAAACCGCGATTGGGATTTTGAAAAGATTTATGACCTGCTCGCTATCCGGATTATGGTGAAATCGGTAGAGGACTGCTACCGCGCGCTTGGAGTAATCCATGGTATCTGGAGGCCGCTTCCTGGACGCATTAAGGACTATATCGCCTTTCCGAAAGCGAACGGCTATCGTTCTCTCCACACGACCGTGTTTATGGGAGACGGCGGTATTGTGGAAATCCAAATACGTACCGAGGAGATGCACCGCGAATCGGAGTACGGCGCCGCGCTCCATGCGGACTATAAGGAGGCGGAAAAGAAACCGAGAGGAAAGCGGAAAAAGCGCATGTACAGCTCTCTTATTTCGTGGAAAAAGACGGGCGGCAGGGGGAAGACGGCGCTCCGCAATGAAGACATGGGAGGGGGCATTCCCGCGTGGGTGCGAAAACTTGGCGATCTTGATTCTGCCGTAGACGAACAAGAATTCTGGGAAAGTCTGCGAGGGGATTTCTTAAAAAATCGCATTTTCATTTTTACGCCGAAAGGCGATGTCGTGGACCTCCCCACCGACTCCTCGCCGATTGATTTCGCGTACGCTATCCACTCCGATATCGGACATCACCTTGTCGGGGCAAAAGTAAACGGAAAACTTGTCACTATTGATACGGCGCTCCATAACGGGGATATTGTTGAGATATTGACAAAAGACGGCGCTAAACCCTCGGCGAAGTGGCTCACGGTTGTCAAAACGACAACGGCAAGGAGGCATATCCGAAATATGCTACAGA
The DNA here is from genome assembly GCA_038057695.1 of Patescibacteria group bacterium. Lineage (GTDB taxonomy): Bacteria > Patescibacteriota > Minisyncoccia > Phycocordibacterales > UBA10002 > UBA10002. The sequence goes on from JBBUCR010000077.1 coordinate 1,243, forward strand.
AACTTGGCAGTGCGAGAGTACAAAATTAGTACGGAACGCGGAAGCGTGGACCATGTGGAGTGGCCCGGTGTTTCGTCGCTCGTATCCTTTTTCGCAGATTCTTTGAATAACGAAATGCAATCACCTCTGCACACGAAACACTTCAGCCGGACAAAAGTCAAGTCAGGTGAATCTCGCCGGCACTTTCTTGAATATGGC
>JBBUCR010000078.1:0-1481 GCA_038057695.1 Patescibacteria group bacterium
ATGGTCGGCACGCTTACGTCTCTTTTCGCGTATCTAACATTCTGGTTTTGGTTCCACAAACACGGCATCAGGTTTATAAAGAGCCCAAAACGATTGCTGACGTTTCCGGTCGCGTTTTTTATTAAGCTCATTCCGTTCCTCGGGGCCTTGCCTACGTGGACAGGCGCTGTTGTGTTTATTTTCCTTAATGTCCGCGCGGAAGATTTGCTTGTCAAAACTGAAGTTGGGGCAAAGGTTGTCGGAGGAGCCGCAAAGGTGGCCGGAAAGCTCGGCGCGAACAAGCAGAAAATGAAGGAGGTCGCGGAAAGAGCGAAGGAGGTGGAGCAAGGAGCGAAAGAGACGCGGGAGCGAGTGGCGAAAGCAAAAAAGGGGGAGCTTGGGCAAGAGGGGGCGGAAGAGCACGTTGGGGGACAACATTACGCGGATACGATGCAGGCGCTTCAGCCCGGCTCCGAACAACAGCAACGAGGGGTGGGGGGAAAGACAGCAACGGAAACCGCCCCGCAAGGGCGGGCGGGGCAACCCGCCGGAAGCGAAGCCTCCGAATTGTCCCCTTACCGCGGAGAATGGACTACTCGGAACACGAAACCCTCGGGTGACATAGGTGGCCCTCCTGTTTTTCATCCGTCCGCAAGAGAATCCAGCCCGCCGGGACATTCTCCTGCGCGCACGCCACAACAAAACAGTGTCGGCCAACAACCGGCACCCTCGCAATCTCCGCAATCGGCAAGAGGAGCTCAAGCGTCAAATCCCGCGCAGAGCGGCGGACAACCACCACATGGAAGTCCTTCGGCAAAGTAGGTTCGTAGACCGCTAGCGATAGGTGTTTGACCCGCGCCGTTCAACCTCAACCACAAGTATCATTCGTACGTTCTGGAAGATTTTGTAAAAAATGCGGCTTAATGGTACTTTTGTAAGGCTGGAATGGTAAGATTGGCTTCTAGTAAGCCGTAATTTGGATATATGACGAAAAAAAACGATTTCCTGCCCTCGTTGTGAGTCGGTAGTGGTAAAAAAGAGTGGATTTTTTAGAGGAATACAAGGATACAAGTGTCGGGAGTGCAGAACTCAATTTCAAGTAACAAAGAAGAAAGGCCTCCTCTCTCGAATCAGAAAGAAACTCTGGTTTGATTTCTGTTTCCAGTATGCAACCGTAGATACGCTGACGAAAAACTACCACCGTTCGGAGAAATGGGTGCGCAACCAACTGAACGCGCACGAACCCACACTCGTGCCCGCGGTGCCTCGCGCGATGGTCGCAATCATGGACGCGAGTAAGGTGGGCGACGAGTGGATATTCGTGGTACGCGACCCGCATGAGAAAGAAAATGTGTATAGCGAAACGGTTCCCTCTGAAAGCACCTACTGTTACCAAGTCGCCTCGCAGACACTCCAAGAAAGAGGATTCACCATTCTGGCCATCGTTGGAGACGGAAAAGTGGCTCTGTCGTGGCTGTTTAAGGGGCTGCCGGTGCAGATGT